>CAYYBN010000048.1:0-10681 GCA_964470225.1 uncultured Methylotenera sp.
CGCATGAAGCGGCGCCCTTGTATATCCGTAACCGTGTCGCCCTGACCGCGGCCGAACGCGCTGCCGGACAAACGCTATGAGTGCCTTACCTCAGCTACAACCCCGCTTCCGGCCCATGCAACAGGCGGACCTTGATGCTGTTATGCGCATCGAACCGACCATCTACAGTCACCCTTGGACACGCGGTAATTTTAAAGACTCATTGGACTCAGGCTATAGTGCTTGGGTGATGGAACAAGCCGGTGAGTTGCTGGGTTATGCACTGGTCATGCTGGTGCTGGACGAAGCGCACTTGCTTAATATCAGCGTTGCCAAACCATGGCAGGGCCAGGGGCTGGGGCGCATGTTGCTGGCACAGATGATAGACGTGTCCCGCCAGCATCAGGCGGCCAATGTGTTTTTGGAGGTGCGCGCCAGCAACCGTAACGCCATTGCGCTGTACGAGGCCATGGGCTTTTGCGAGATGGGCATACGCCGCAATTACTATCCAGCTCACCAAGGCCGTGAAGATGCCGTGTTAATGGGGCTGGCATTATGAGGTGTCTGTCATGATGAGGAGGCAGGCATGAGTTTGGGCCGCGAAGATATGTTGCGTGAACTGGAACTGCTGCCGATGTGGCGTAGCCGGGTTGCGCCGGTGATGGTGGGTGAAGACCCGGCAGTCGCGTTGCCACAAGAAACAGCCGCAGAGCCCATTGCGCCTATGCCTGAACCGCCAGTAATAGTGGCGCTTGTGCCTGAGGAGGTTGCTGTTGCCCCTGTCGTGGCAATTGTGGCACACAGCATCTCCAACAGCCCAGCGCCCGCTGCGACGCCCACAGTCACCACGACTTGGTTGCTGGTCTGCCCCGACAGTGCCGATGCTGACCAGCAACGTTTGTTACAGGCCATCATACAAGCCATGCATCTACCCGAGGCCGAATGGACCTTGTCGCATCATGCGCTGACCATGGCGGACACGCAATGCCGTTTTGTGCTGCTGTTTGGGGTGGAAGCCGCCAATGCCTATTTCAATACTGCATTTAGCGAGGTGGCGCCTTTGCGTGGGCAAGTGCAGCAGCAAGGTGACACGCGGGTGGTGATTACCCATCACCCAGCGCAGATGTTGGCGCAACCGCTGCTCAAGCGTGAGGTTTGGCAGGATGTGTGTTTGTTACTGGCGGAGCAGGGGTGATTGTGCATCCATTATTTGCACTGGTGCGTAGGGTGGGCAACTGTGTTGCCCACGCGTTGTGATGTTGGATAAGTTATGACTTCTCGATACTTGCTGATCTTGTAGAACAACATTCTTCTGATTTTTTGATGGTTGGTGGGTTTTAACGTCGGCGGGTTGGTTTAGTTTTTTGGTTTATTTGAGCGTTTTGTTTCGCCTGTAGGCGAGTTACTTTTCTTTGCTTGCCCAAAGAAAAGGGTAACCAAAAGAAATGCACCCCAGCTTCCGCTTGTTTCCTGCGTTGCTCGGCTTAGGACTTTCGTCCGTTGCTTTGCCGGACTTAAGGTTGGGCGGCCATTGAAACTCGCCCTAGCAGCTTGCACACTGCGCATGCCGCCGCGGAGCTCACACAGGCAATGGCCGAAAGCTCCCACGCCGACTGCGCTACTCGGCGCGGCAGATGGGGGCCCAAAAACCAATGCGTGAGGTTGGCGGTCGATTGAATCGGCTCCAAAGATTAACCATTGAATAATTGTCTTGTTTCAATCAGTGTTTATCCGCGTTCATCTGCGGCCAATCGCTTTTTTTCTGTGTCCTCTGTGGTTAAAAAATTACCAGCCACCGTCATTCCGTTGAACAACGGAATCCAGTGACTTTTGTAATCTTCAAAGCCACTGGATACCGGCCTTCGCCGGTATGACGCCAGCTTGATTCAAGTCTTGGTTTTCTCCGTGCCTCTGTGCCTCTGTGGTGAAAAGTCTTTGGTTGTATCTGCGTTCATCCGCGTTAATCTGCGGCCAATCGTTTTTCTCTGTATTCTCTGTGGCTAAAAATCTAATCACCCCAAGGGCTTGAGATTTAACCTTGCTGTCACCAACTAACAGTATGATTTTCTTTTGCATGATTATTTAGACAGGAGTCTGAAATGCGTCAATTCTTGACTATGCTGGTGCTTGCGGCCACGCTCACGCTTTCTGGTTGTGGTTATAACCAGTTTCAATCGCTAGACGAAGAGGCCAAGGCCAATTGGTCTGAGGTGTTGAACCAGTATCAGCGCCGGGCGGATCTGGTGCCTAATCTGGTGTCTACGGTGAAAGGCTATGCCAGCCATGAAGAAAAAGTGCTGACGGAAGTGACCGAGGCGCGTGCCAAGGTGGGGAGCATGCAGGTGACCCCGGAGTTGTTGAATGACCCGGAGGCCTTTGCCAAGTTTCAGGCGGCGCAGGGGCAGTTGACCAGTGCGTTGTCGCGGCTGATGGTGGTGTCTGAAAATTATCCAAACTTGAAAGCAGATGCCAGTTTCCGCGATTTGCAGGCGCAACTGGAAGGCACGGAAAACCGGGTGACGGTGGCGCGTAACCGCTATATCGAGTCGGTGAAGCAGTACAACATCGCGGTGCGCAGTTTCCCGAACAATTTGACGGCGATGATGTTTGGGTATCAGCCCAAGCCCAGCTTTAGTGTAGAAAACGAGAAAGCCATTTCTACTGCGCCTAAAGTCGAGTTTGATGCGGGTAAGTAAGGGCAGCGAGTGACGTTCATGCGTTTAGGGGCATGCATGCGCTGGATTTGCATGCTGCTCATGTTCTTTGGTCTGTCTGCACTGGTGCAGGCGGCAGAAGCGTTTAGCCCATCATCGGCTTCGACCACACTGGTACAGATTCCCGCGTTGCAATCTGCGGTGACTGACCTGACCTCAACGTTGCAGCCGGATGAACTGGCGGCACTCAATCAGAAACTGACGCAGTTTGCGCAGCAGTCAGGCTCGCAGATTGCGGTATTGATATTGCCGGGTACGCAGCCGGAAGACATTGCCCAGTTTGGTATACGCTTGGCCGAGGCGTGGAAAATTGGCCGTGACAAGCAAGATGACGGCGTGATTGTGATTGTGGCCAAACAGGAACGCAAAATGCGTATCGAGGTGGGCTACGGGCTGGAAGGGGCGATTCCCGATGTGGTCGCCAAGCGTATTATTCGTGAGCAGATGGCACCAGCGTTCAAGCAGGGGCAGTTTTATGCCGGATTGAATCAGGCCACGGACACGCTCATGACGCTAATACAGGGCGAGCATTTGCCAGCCCCAGACCAAGCGGCACAGGCTAGTCATGGTGGCCATTGGAGCACCTGGTTACCGATACTGATGTTTGCCGCGATTGTGCTGGGGGCGATACTTAAAGGCATATTTGGTGCCTTTCCTGGCAGCGTGTTGACTGGCGGGGCGCTGGGTCTACTGGCAGGTTGGTTGGGCGCGACTGTGCTGATTATGGCCTTGGTGGCGCTGGTGAGTTGTATCTTTGTGCTGGCCATGGGTGGTAGCGGTGGTGGCTATAGTCCTTATTCAGGCTATCCCGGTGGTGGCTTGGGTGGTAGTCGCGGGCCCGATATATTCAGTGGCGGCGGTGGCGATTTTGGTGGCGGTGGCGCGTCGGGGGATTGGTGAATATGCAGACACGACTAGCTTGGCGACGTGTATGGCGGCATGCGTTGAGCCATCCACGTCAGGTATCGCGCCTGTTCAGTGCACCGGCCTTGCAGGTCATTGAGCAGTTGATTACTGCCAGCGAGCAGCAACATGCCGGTGAAATTCGGCTGGTGATTGAATCCGGATTACCGTTGAGTGCAGTGTTACAACAGTTGTCACCACGAAAACGCGCCATACAGCTATTTGGGCAACTGAATATCTGGGATACCGAGCATAATAACGGGGTGCTGGTGCATTTGCTGCTGGCTGACCGACATGTCGAGATTATTGCGGATCGGGGCATCCATCGTCAGGTGGGTGATGCGGGCTGGCAGCAGATTTGTCGGCACATGGAAACACAATTCAGGGATGGGCAGTTTGAAGCAGGCGTACAGTTTGGCGTGCAGGCAATTGGTGACTTGTTGGCACAGCATTATCCTCCACAAGGTTTACCGCGTAACGAGCTTAGCAATCGCGTGCTGGTGTTGTAGCGCTTGGTTTGGCTTGGCCAAGGCTGATTTAAAAGATATTTACCGTATCTACCACAGCCAGCCCAGCTTGCAGGCGTTTGAAATTTGTCAGGGTGGCGGCTGTGCCCATGCCGATGTGCTACAACTGAATACAGCCGAATGGGACAATGTGCTGCGCCTGTTTAGCCCCATGCCAGAAACCGCCGAGGCCGAGCGTACCGCCATCGCCAAAGCGATTGGCGTGCTGGAAGATATGGTTGGCACCAAAACCGGCACCACTGCCGACCGCGCCGGTACCTTTGGTAACAGCGCCTACCCGCACCAGCAGGACTGCAACGACGAAGCCATTAACAGCACCACGTTTATGCGCCTGATGCAGCAGGCCGGACTGATCCGCTTTCACAGCATTCTCGATACCCGTACCCGCAAGTTTTTCTTTACCGGCTGGCCACATACGGCGGCGGTGTTGCAACAGACCGACTCACAAGCCGAATACGCGGTGGACAGCTGGTTTTATGACAATGGGCATCCAGCGACCATTGTGCCGATGGCCTTATGGAAGTCTGGCTATATCCCCGAAGACAGTCCGCTACAACACAAAAAATAAGTCGTTTGCTGACGAGTGTGGCGAATACCGCTAAAATTCCGCCTTTGCAAAATACTTGAGAAAACCGACTCTTATGCGCGCCTCACAATTTTTTATTGCCACCCAGAAAGAAGCCCCGTCCGATGCCGAGCTCGTCAGCCATAAGTTGATGGTGCGTGCCGGGTTGATTAAAAAACTGGGCAGCGGCTTGTATAGCTGGATGCCACTGGGCCTGCGTGTGCTGCGCAAGGTGGAAAATATTGTGCGCGACGAGATGAACAAGGCCGGTGCGCTGGAATTGCTGATGCCTGCGGTGCAGCCTAAAGAACTG
The DNA here is from genome assembly GCA_964470225.1 of uncultured Methylotenera sp. GTDB lineage: Bacteria > Pseudomonadota > Gammaproteobacteria > Burkholderiales > Methylophilaceae > Methylophilus. The sequence goes on from CAYYBN010000048.1 coordinate 5,002, forward strand.
TGGGAAGAAACTGGACGCTGGGCGGTGTTTGGTCCGCAAATGCTGAAAATTCAGGACAGGCACGAGCGCGATTTCTGTTTTGGGCCTACGCACGAAGAAGTGATTACGGACATCGCACGTAAAGAAATCAATAGCTACAAGCAGTTGCCGTTGAATCTGTACCAGATACAGACCAAGTTCCGTGACGAGATACGCCCGCGTTTTGGCGTGATGCGCGCGCGGGAATTTTTGATGAAAGATGCCTATTCTTTCCACACCAGCGTTGACTGTCTGGTTAACACCTACAACACCATGCATACTGCCTACAGCAATGTGTTTAGCCGTCTGGGCCTCAAGTTTCGTGCCGTCAAGGCCGACTCTGGCGCGATTGGCGGCGATGGTTCGCAAGAGTTTCATGTGCTGGCAGACAGTGGAGAAGATGCGCTGGCGTACTGCGAGCAGTCAGATTATGCCGCCAACGTGGAGCTGGCGGAATCCGTGGTGCAAGGCAGTCGTGCTGCCGCTGCCGAGGCCATGCGCGAGGTGGATACGCCCAAGCAAACCAGTTGTGCCGATGTGGCGGCCTTGCTGGGTATGCCGGTGACGCGTACCGTGAAGTCAGTGGCACTGATGGTGGATGATGTGTTTACGCTGGCCTTGTTGCGTGGGGATCACCAGCTCAACGAAGTCAAGTTTGGCAAGCTGCCAGGCGTGGATAATTTCCGTCTGGCGACTGAAGAAGAAATTCGCGCTCACCTGAGCTGCCCGCCCGGTTTTATCGGCCCGGTTGGCGTCAATGCCCATGTGCGTGTGGTGGCGGATAAAAGCGTGGCCATCATGAGCGACTTTGTCTGCGGCGCGAACAAACCCAAGTTTCACCTGGCGGGGGTCAATTTTGGTCGTGACTTGCCAGAACCCGCTGTGGTGGCGGATATTCGCAATGTGGTCGACGGTGACCCTAGCCCGGATGGCAAAGGTGTATTAAGCCTGTGTCGCGGGATTGAAGTGGGCCATATTTTCCAGTTGCGTACCAAATATTCGCAAGCCATGCAGGCCACCTATCTGGACGAACATGGCCAGAGTCAGGTCATGGAAATGGGCTGTTATGGCATTGGCGTGTCACGCATTGTCGGCGCGGCGATTGAGCAGGGCAATGATGACAAAGGCATTGTGTTCCCGCTCAGCATGGCGCCCTTTGAAGTGGTGATTTGCCCGATTGGTTTGGACAAGAGCGAGGCGGTGAAACAGGCCGCGTTTGACTTGTATCGTCAGTTGCTAAATGCGGGTGTCGACGTATTGCTGGATGACCGTGGCGAGCGCCCCGGGGTGATGTTTGCCGAAAGTGACCTGATGGGTATTCCGCACCGCATTGTGATTGGTGACCGAGGATTGGCCGAGGGTAAGGTGGAATACAAAGGCCGTACCGACAGCGAGGCACAGAATTTGCAAGCAGGCGAAGCAGTCGCGTTTTTGCGTGACAAACTTGGTCAATAACGCTTGGAGGTTGGGCAGGCATGAGGCGTCTGTGGTGGAGGTGTGTGGCTATCAGCCTGTGGCTGCCCTTACTGGCCTTGGCTGGTAATCAGCGCGAAGAACCGCTGGCCAATAGTGTTAAGGCAGTGATGCAAAAGTCGGTCAGTGACCTGGCGGCGCCGGTTTTGCTGTTTCGCAACGAGCAAGAGGGCCAGCAATGGTTGCAGGACATGTCGGCGCGCTTGGCCAAACGCATGCCCGATGCCCAATACCGGCATGATTTTCTCAAGTCTGTGCATTACGAGGCCACCCGTGCCGGACTCGACCCGCAACTGGTACTGGGCTTGATTCAGGTGGAAAGCGGTTTTAAAAAATACGCCGTCTCCAGTGTCGGTGCGCGTGGCTACATGCAGGTGATGCCGTTTTGGGTGCGCAGCATCGGTGCGCCCGAGCATAATTTATTCGATATGCGACTGAATTTACGCTATGGCTGCACCATACTCAGGCACTATCTGGATATTGAACAAGGCGATTACTTCCGTGCCTTGGGCCGTTACAACGGTAGTCTGGGTAAGCCTGAATATCCCAATCTGGTGGTTGGTGCCTGGCGTAATCACTGGGCTTACCAGTCTTTTTGACCTTTATTCGGTGGTCAGGCCATGCTGGTTCAAGCAGACTTCAGCATAGTTGTTAGCCATCTCCTATCAAATCCCTGTCGCACCCTAGTAAACAACGCTTGCATTTCTGCGCCATTCTCTCGTAGACTTGCACACAAGTTGTGCAGTGGATGTGCAACGCACGCCTCTGGTGCAACTTGCGGTAAAACAATTTTTTTAATGAGTCGCAACAATAACGGGAGAATGAAATGTCGAAGTTAACAGCATTGGCAGTCAGTATCGCAGTTTTGGGAGGTGTGTGGGCATTTTTGGCGTTAAACCCACTGAGTGGCGTGGCCCTGGTTTGGGTTGGTTTTATCGCATGGGGCGCGTTCTTTCATTCCGGTGGTGATACTGCCGCTTTGCAAAAAACCATCGCTGGCATGAGCTACGGTGCCGTATTGGCCGGCATTGCCTTGTATCTGGTGAGTGGCGGTGTGTTGGGTGGGCTAGGGAATTTGGCCGCACCTGTGATTATTGCCGTGACGGTATTCCCACTGGTGATTGTCGCTGGCGTGAATTTGTTATCTGTCGTGCCTAACAACGTGTATGGCTACGCCGCAACCGCTGGATTGGCACTGACTGCGAATACCGCTGGCAATACGCTGATGACGGATTTGAGCAATCCGGTGCTGATTGTGATTATTTCCAGTGTGCTGGGCGCCGTATTTGGTTTGCTATCTGGCAAACTGGCTGGCGTTCTGGGCAAGTAAATCGACCAAACAGTCGATTTGTTATGAAAAAACCGCACTGATGTGCGGTTTTTTCATATCTGCCTAGGCATCACAAGCAATTTATTTCACTACTTTAAAGCCATGGTAAGTGCCAAATTCGCCTTCGGTTTCGTGAAATACAAATAACATACCATTGCTGTAACCCGTGCCGTTAAAGTGGTTGTGCGAGCGTAGTTTCATGGTTTTGGGCAGTTCGCTTTTGCCTACGTATTGACCGTTGAGGTCAAAAATCAATACGGCCTTGTGGTCAACATCGAGTAAAGCCAGTTCATTGCCAGCCACGCCGGTATAGGCGACGAAGTGGTCGCTAATGTCATCATGCGCGGCTTGCGCCTTGGTCAGATCCAGCTTGATTTCCTGTACTTTTTCGCGTTGCTTGGGGTCCACCACAAATACCACGTTGCCACGTTCCTGCTTGGCAAAATATCGGTTATTGGCGGCATCGTAGCTGGGCATGGTGCCCGCATCGCCAAACGCCGGGTTGAACTGGGAAATTTCTGTAGAGCTGTCCAGTATCTCGCCTTTGTCACCGACTTGCAGGCTATAAATACCCGTGTTCGGCAAAAACCCGACGGCACTGGACACATTGTAGGTAACCGTTTCCAAATGACCACTATTCGGGTTGAAGTAGAGCGCACGATTATCAAAGCCGGGTTTGGCAGAATTGACATAGCGTCCGTCAGCCGCATAGGCATGCACTTCGGATTTGGAAATTGGCGCTTCAAACTCGCTGCCCAGTGGCGCCAGGCCGCCATCGGCAATGTAGTAATGCTGGTTTGTGGGTAAATAAGCCACCATCATTGGCCGTGTGGTGGGTTTTTTTACCAGCGGGATTTTAACGCCGACTTCTGCTTCCGGCAGAATCTCGGCATGGCTGATCTGGCTAACGCCTATCAGCAGGGCCAGTAAGCCCAGTTTGAATGGATTATTTTGCATATCTCCGTATCCTGTCATATTTTTTATAGAGTATTTTGTAGACGCTATTTTAACCGCTGAGTTTTATTTTTGAGCTGTATTGGCGCGTCATTATGTTTTGCGTGTAATCAGCATGGCATCGCCATAACTGAAAAACCGGTAAGACTGGGCAATGGCATGGGTGTAAGCCTGACGCATCAAATCGTAGCCGCCAAAGGCCGAAACCAGCATCATCAGCGTACTTTTTGGCAGGTGAAAGTTGGTAATCAGACGATCCGTCAGTTTGAAGCTAAAGCCAGGCGTGATGAAAATACTGGTCTCGCCATGGTGTGCAAACAATTTATCGGCTGCGGCGACACTTTCAAGCGTACGCAACGAGGTGGTGCCGACTGCAGTGATACGCTTGTCATCGGCGCGGGCTTGCAGCAGCGCCTGCATGGTTGCTTCCGGCATATGGTAGACCTCGCTATGCATATGATGCTCGGCGATATTGTCTACTTTTACCGGCTGAAACGTGCCCGCGCCCACATGCAAGGTGACACTGACGATATGCACGCCTTTGTCCTTCAGGGTTTGCAGCATGGCATCGTCAAAGTGCAGACCAGCTGTCGGCGCTGCAACCGCGCCAGCATGGCGGGCAAACACGGTCTGATAGCGGCTGTCGTCCTCGGCATCGGCGCTGTGCGTGATATAAGGCGGCAAAGGCAGATTGCCAAACTGCTCCAGAAAGGCATATAAATTCTGTTCGCCCAGCAGTCGAATATGAAACATGTCGGCATGACGACCCAATACTTCGGCGCGATGTTCGCCGGGCAAATGCAGCAGGCTACCTGCCTTGGGCGAGCGTGAAGACTTGATTTGTGCAAACGCCTCATGCGGGTTCAGCACGCGGTCTATCATCACTTCTATTTGCCCTCCTGAGGCCTTTTGTCCGTACACTCTCGCCTTGATTACTTTAGTGTCATTGATGACCAGCACATCGCCTGCGGTAAATTCTGCGGCAATGTCCTGAAACCTTGCATCGCGAATTGTTTGCCCGATTGCATCGACTTTTAACAGACGGCTGTCACTGCGATGGGGTGCGGGGTGTTGTGCAATCAGATGTTCGGGTAGAAAAAAATCAAAATCTAGGGTTCGCATAATTCGGAATAGAGGTTATAATATCGTTTTTGTTGTCCAACATTATATCCCATGCCGGGATGGCGGAACTGGTAGACGCACTGGACTCAAAATCCAGCGCCGCAAGGCGTGCCGGTTCGATTCCGGCTCCCGGCACCAAATTTCTATTGATACTGTTGATTTTAGCCCGTAGCATTCGCTGCGGGCTTTTTTACGTCTAAAGGTTCTCTCTTGCGAGTGCTGATTAAGTACGCATTTTAATTTCCAACACTATTAAATTTAGTGTCCTTCTGTGAGCATTTTAGTATTTCCTACTTGGATAGCTAGCAGACCATTAATTTAGTTAAATGCTGCTATTTAAAATTGAGAAACACTTTTTTGTGACTTAAGCACAGAGTTTGGACTTGGCAGGAGCTGATCATCTTTCCGTTATCAGGTGGTGCTTTTGTTCTTGCCAAGGTGGAGCGCATATGGTAATTTGCGACATGTAACAAATTTGTAACCAAACGTAATGCGCGTGCTACAAACCGTATTGATATCCACACTCTAGATGGCGTAACTTAGATGACCTCTGTTGCTGACTTTCAGTTCGTTACAAAACCAAATGTTTCTGCATCTGGATTAAGTGTGGTCAAGCTGCTGGTGTCATTGACGGTGTTGTCGTTAGTGATTGCGTTTGGTTTTCTGCATATTGGTGCTTGGTTAGTGTTGCCGTTTGCAGGATTGGAGTTGTTGCTAGTGTTTTTGGCTTTTGTGATGGTCATGCGTCACAGTGATGATTATGAAAAATTAATTATCAGCCAA
>CAYYBN010000049.1:0-10657 GCA_964470225.1 uncultured Methylotenera sp.
AATTCACCACAGACGGACACATTACCCACGCCAATACAAACTTTCTTAATCTGGTCGGGTATGGGCGTGATGAAGTCATCCATCAACACCATCGCATGTTTGTAGAGCCAGAGTATGCGAGCAGCCAAACATATACCAGTTTCTGGCAACAACTGGCCGCAGGCAAGTTTCTGCAAGGGCAATTTCACCGTTTGGGCAAAAACAAGAAAGACCTGTGGTTGGAAGCCAGCTATAACCCGGTGTTTGACCACACTGGCAAGGTCATCAAGATTATCAAATACGCCACCGACATTACCGCCAATAAGTTGAGAGACCTGGAAAGCGCCGGCAATATGCAGGCGATTAACCGCGTACTCGGGGTGATTGAATTTGACCTTGACGGCCGTATTCTGCACATCAACGATAATTTTTGTGCCGTGACCGGCTACTCGGCAGATGAGGTGATCGGCAAGCATCACCGCATGTTTATGCCGCGCGAGGATGTAGACACGGCCGAATATGCCAATTTCTGGCGTCAGCTCAAACGCGGCGAACACATTCACGGCGTATTTAAACGCGTTAACAAACAAGCACATGAGGTCTGGCTGCAAGCCTCGTATAATCCGGTGTTTGACGAACATGGCAAACCCGTCAAAGTGATTAAATTTGCCACCGACATTACTGCTCAAAAGCAACAAGCGGCAGAAACAAAAAGTAAACTGGATGCCGTCAATGCCATCATGGCGGTGATCGAATTTGACCTGCATGGTAACATTTTGTATGCCAACAATCACTTTACCAACACTGTCCACTATACGCTCGATGAAATCGTGGGCAAACACCACCGAATCTTCGTGCAACCTGAGGAGCGTGAGTCTGCCAGCTATCGCCAGTTTTGGCATGACCTCGCGCAAGGCAAAACCGCTAGCGGTGTTTTCCATCGCATCAATAAGCAAAATGAATCAGTATGGCTACAGGCTTCCTACAATCCAGTGTACGACCACAACGGCAGGCTGTACAAAGTGGTGAAATACGCCACCGACATTACCCAGCAACATGAAAAAGATGCCGATAACCATGGGCAACTGATCTCTATTAACCGGGCGCTGGCGTCGATTGAGTTCACGGTGGATGGCATCATCACCAAAGTCAATAAAAACTTCCTCGATACCGTGGGTTATGCCGAACACGAGGTGATAGGTCAACATCACCGCATTTTTGTCAGTGATGCCGACAAACAATCCATCGCCTACGCGCAATTTTGGCAAAAGCTCAAGCGTGGCGAGTTCGACTCGGGGATCTATCAACGGTTTGGCAAACAAGGCAAGGAAATCTGGCTGCAAGCCTCGTATAACCCGATTTTGGATAACCATGGCAAAATTATTAAAGTGGTTAAATTTGCCACTGACATTACCCAGCAAAAGCTGGCAGAACGCAGCTTGATCGCCTCGGTAAAAGAAACCGAATTATTGGTGCAAGCGGTGCAGAATGGTAACTTGACCAACCGCATCGACCTCCAGCATAAAACCGCCGAAATTCTGAGTTTGTCGCAAGGCATTAATCATTTGATTGATACGTTTTCCGAGATATTGCAAACGGTCACGGTCGCAGGCGCTACCATCAATAATGCAGCCAACGAAATCTCACGCGGAAACAACGACCTTTCCACCCGCACCGAACAACAAGCCGCCGACCTTGAAAAAACTGCGCAGAGCATTGAAAAAGTCTCGCAAACCGTGAAGTTGAATGCGGAGTATGCCAATCAGGCCAACCAACTGACCGAGGCGGCTTCAACAGTGGCTGAAAAAGGTGGCGAAGCCGTGCGCGCGGTCATCGATAAAATGAATGCAATCAACAAAAGTGCCCGCAAAATTGAAGAAATCATTACCGTTATTGACGGCATTGCATTTCAAACCAATATTCTGGCGCTGAATGCTGCGGTAGAAGCCGCCCGCGCCGGTGAACAGGGCCGCGGATTTGCCGTCGTGGCTGGGGAAGTGCGCAATTTGGCACAACGGTCCGCCAGCGCTGCCAAGGAAATCAAATCACTCATCAATAACTCGGTCAACATCACCGCTGAAGGGTCTGCGCTGGTAGAAACTGCCGGCAACACCATGGATGACATTGTGCAGTCAGTGCAGAAAGTTACCAGCATCATGGCCGATATTTCTGCGGCCTCCTCTGAGCAGCGCCATGGTATCGAGAAGGTCAATCAGGCCATTATCAGCATTGACGATGCCACCCAACAAAACTCCGCATTGGTAGAACAAGCTGCCGCTGCTGCCGAGTCACTGGTAGAACAGGCTGACGCATTAATGCAAACCGTGAGTGCTTTTCAACTCAAGCAGGAAAACAGTCAGACTCATCGTCATATCGCGCACATAGCGTAGTGGTTCTAAATGTCAATGCTCTGCAAATTGCGCTGGACACTGACCTTATTTTTTCAGCCACTCGCAGTCATCTTCCCATCCATGAAGTGATCACCCAAGCCACACATGACCTGATAGGATAGATAAAGGCTGGCACCAGCGTGGTTTCAAAAGAGGTATTAATTGCGTCTGTCATCACCCGGTGTGATCGGACACACTTAAATTAAATGCATGAAGAAGGCTATACGCAGTCAATTCTTTCTAAGCGTGCGCTGCCATTTATCCAGTACCGCCTCTATCCTCTGCGGGTGATACCCGCGCACCACTTCTCCCGCTACTAGCAACACGGGTACACCTTCCCCAGCCAGCCGCTGGTATTGGCTGCGGGCTTCATCTGAGGTTTCAATATTCATTTCTTTGAACGGAATGCCTTTGGCGTTGAGTAACGCCCGGGTTTTTTCGCAGTAGGGGCACCAGTCAGTGGCGTAGAGCACGACTTGACCGTGGCTGTAGTCTGGCGGCGGTGAGAGGTAAAACAGCCAGGTGCGCCATTGGCTGGCGACAACAAACAGGCCGACGATGATGATAAAACGGCTTTTGGCGTGCATGGTTATGCGGGATTTCATGGGGTGCAAGGCCTTAATGATGACGCAAAAGCAGGTCAAAAAACCAGCATGCAACTTCAAAACGACCGCAATAAATTTATTTTTTAAATTATCTATAATTTTCAATGGGATATAGATTTTTATTAAACAAACTTATTTGTTTAATGTTGCAATCCATTGATTTAAATTGAATTGTTAAGATGATGTAAGTCATTGTCTTTAAAGCAAAATCTTCTGTTAAAGCGCTTGCAATGGGGATTTTTTTTATCTATAGTGTCGATATGGGTGGTTTAGTGTTGAATTGTGGGGAATTCAACCTCTTAAAAACGAAAATCAAGGGAATGGCAGCCTCATTATTATGTTTCGTGGCGCGGTACAACTTAGTCTGGATGCAAAAGGGCGCCTTGGGGTGCCCGCCAAGCATCGCGACACCCTGACCGCTGGCGGTGACGGTGAAGTGGTGTTGACCGCGCATCCGCATCGTTGCCTGATTCTCTACCCTAAAGCCGCTTGGGAGCCAATAGAGGCGAGTCTGACCAAGCTGTCCAGTTTTAATCCAAAAACCAGTGCCATACAGCGCATGATTGTGGGTCAGGCCGATGTTATGCATTTGGACTCAGCAGGCCGCTTGCTGGTCAATGCTGTGCTACGCAAATTTGCTGGCCTGGAAAAAGAGGTCATGATGGTTGGGCAGGGCAGCCATTTTGAATTGTGGGATGTGGCGGCCTGGGATCAACAGCTGGCGCAGTTGCTGGCGGATGACCAGTTGGAAATTCCGCAAGAGCTCGAGGGCTTCTCGCTATGATGGCGGGCGCGAACTCGGCGCCCGCGTCTTCGACGGTTTCGTCAGTGTCGCCCACCGCCTCTTCTCACGTCACCGTGTTATTGCATGAGGCGGTTGAGGCTCTGCAGGTCAAGCCAGCCGGTATTTATGTCGATGGGACGTTTGGCCGTGGGGGCCATAGCCGTCTGATTCTTTCCAAATTAGGTAGTCAGGGTCGTCTGATTGCGCTGGACCGCGATCTGGCGGCGGTTGCGCATGGGCAAACCATTGTGGATGCCCGTTTTAGCATGGTGCATGCGCATTTTTCAGCCATGGCGGCAGTGTTGGCCGACCTGGGTGTGCCTGCGGTAGATGGGGTGTTGCTGGATTTGGGCATTTCATCGCCGCAGATTGATGAGGGTGAGCGTGGCTTCAGCTTTCGTTTCGACGGGCCGCTAGATATGCGTATGGATCAAAGTCGTGGCAAAACCGCCGCAGAGTGGTTGGCCATCATGACAGAAAAACAATTGAGTGAGGTGATTCGGAATTATGGTGAAGAACGGTTTGCTAAGCAGGTTGCAAGGGCGATTATTAAAGCGCGCCAAGATGGGCAGCCCATCAACACGACAGGACAACTTGCCAAGGTCGTGGCAGGCGCCATCCCCAAAATTGAGCCGGGCCAGAACCCTGCAACGCGTACCTTTCAGGCTTTACGGATTTTCGTCAATCAGGAGCTTGAGGAACTCTCGCTAGTCTTGCCGGATTGTCTGCGTCTGCTGCGTAGTGGCGGCCGTCTGGCCATTATCAGTTTTCACTCGCTGGAAGACCGTATCGTCAAACGCTTTATCCAGTCCGAGCAAGACCGCGATACCTTGCCAGCCGGGTTGCCTGTCCGTGCCAGTGATTTGCCACAGCCAAGGTTAACCGCCATCGGCAAGGCAATCAAACCGGGTGCGGCTGAGGTGCGTGCCAATGTGCGCTCGCGCAGTGCGGTAATGCGTGTGGCCGAGCGTACGGCCGTGAGTTAGGCGAGGTGACCCATGTTACGCATTAATGTTTGTTTGTTTTTACTGGTGATACTCACAGCGCTGGTGGTAGTCGATGCGCAGTATCAGGCACGCAAGCTGTATGCGGCGCTAGACCAGCAGGCACAACTGAGCAAGCGCTACCTGACCGAGTATGACCAGTTGCAAATTGAGCAAAGCACCTGGGCCATGCATTCACGGCTGGAGAGCTTCGCCGTAAGCCAATTACAGATGCATGCGCCCGTCACAGCGCAAATACGCGTGCTGATGTTAGCGCCAGCAGCCCCAGCCACAGGCGTGCCATCGCCCGCAGAACAACAGTGATGGGAAAACAGGTACAGCCATGTGGTTAAAGGAAAGTCAGCACAAATTGGTGAAGCTACCCTCCTGGCGGCGGCGCACCTTGCTGCTGCTGCTGTTGAGTGGCTTTGTGCTGTTGCTAGGCCGTGGCTTGTATCTGCAAACCATGCATAACGAATTTTTAATTAAAAAAGGCGAGGCATTCTCGCGGCGAAAAGTAGTGTTGATGGCGCACCGTGGCAAGATTTATGACCGCAATCATAAACCGCTGGCCATCAGCCTGCCGGTGGAGTCGTTGTGGTTAAACCCGGAAGATGTGCGCATGACGCCAGCCCAGATCAAGTTGCTGGCTGGCTGGCTGACGATGAAGCCACAGGCCCTGCAGCAAAAAATCGCCAAAAAGCACAAAGAGTTTGTGTATATCAAACGTCGCGTGGCGCCTGATGTGGCCAAACAAATTATGGCCATGCATATTCCTGGCGTCTACAGCCAGAAAGAGTATCGACGCTTTTATCCTGCTGGCGAGGTGGCTGCGCATGTGGTTGGCTTTACTGGTGTGGATGATGTGGGTGTGGAAGGCATGGAAAAATTCATGAACGACACCTTGTCCGGCACTGCCGGCAAACGTGATTTTGTGCGCGACCCCAAAGGCCATGTGATTGAAGATAATGTTGCGGTCATTCCACCCAAAGACGGCGAAGACCTGGTGCTGAGCATAGACCGTACCGTGCAGTATATTGTGCACCGTGAGTTGAGCAAGGCCATGGATAAACACAAGGCCAAAGCCGCCGCCGCCGTGGTGCTGGATGCCAAAACCGGCGAAGTGCTGGCCATGGTCAACCTGCCCACCTACAACCCGAATAACCCGGTCAATGTGGTGAGCAAGTTACGCAATTCCAGTATTGTGAATGTGTTTGAGCCAGGCTCGACCATGAAACCGGTAACGGCGGCAACGGCCATGATGTATGCCCATTTCAAGGCCGATACCACCATACAGACCGCCCCCGGCTTCATGACGGTGGGAACGGCGACCATTCATGACGCACACCCCAACCAGTTGCTGACTGTGGCGCAGGTGATACAAAAATCGTCTAACGTTGGCTCGGCCAAAATGGCACTGGAAATTGACAGCGAGCGCTTATGGAGTACCTACGTGCAGCTTGGTTTTGGTAGCCCGACCAAAATTGGCTTCCCCGGCGAGGCGGCGGGCAAGGTGCGTGATTACAAAACCTGGCGACCGATTGAAAAAGCCACCATGTCCTACGGGCATGGCATCAGCGTCACCTTGTTGCAACTGGCACACGCATACACGGTGTTTGCCAATGAAGGGGAACTGCTGCCAGTGACTCTGGAACGCTTGAAAGATAAACCAGTGGGCCGGCCAGTATTTAGCGCCGAAGTGGCCAATGCCGTCAAAGACATGCTGGAGCTGGTAGTACAGCCCGGTGGCACCGCCATAAAAGCGCAAGTCAGCGGTTACCGTGTGGCTGGCAAAACTGGCACTGCCCATAAGCTGGGGGCGCACGGCTACGAACAGGACAAGTATGTGGGTTCGTTTGTCGGCATGGTGCCAGCCTCTAACCCACGCTTGATCATGGCGGTGATGATAGATGAGCCTAGCAATGGCGAATACTATGGCGGTAGCGTAGCAGCGCCTGTATTCAGTGCTGTCATGAATGATGTGCTGCGCATGCTGGCTATACCACAAGATGGTCAGCCCTTGCCTGCACCAGATGCAGCCGTGCTGGCTGAAGTCAAGGAGGCCATGTAATGGCCGTGACCTTTCCCGCACACGCCCAACACCTGACCGCCGACAGTCGTCAGGTGCGGCCTGGCAGCGTGTTTCTTGCTTATCCCGGCCAAACGCTGGATGGTCGTGAGTATATCGCCGATGCCATTGCCAACGGAGCCGCCATGGTGATGTGGGAGCCCGCCCACTTTGAGTGGCCGCAGGACTGGCAGGTGGCCAATACGCCAGTGCCACATTTGGCTGAGCAGGCTGGTAGTCTGGCCAGCGCGTTTTATCACCACCCCTCACAGGCATTGTGGGTGGTGGGCGTCACCGGCACCAACGGTAAAACCACGGTCAGCCAGTGGCTGGCGCAGGCCTATGGCCATCTGCAATACTCGGCAGCGGTGGTGGGTACACTGGGCAATGGCTGGTTAAACGCCTTGCAACCTGCACGCAATACCACCCCCGGCGCGGTGGATTTGCAAGCCTTGCTGGCCGACTTTGTGCGCCAGAAAGCCGAAGTCGTGGCGATGGAAGTCTCCTCGCACGGTCTGGAACAAGGGCGGTTGCAAGGCATGCAGTTTGCAGTGGCCGTGTTCACCAACCTGACCCGTGACCATCTGGATTATCACCATACCATGGCCGCTTATCAGGCTGCAAAAGCCAAGCTCTTTGACTGGCCGGGTTTGCAGGCGGCTGTCATCAATATCGACGATTCATTTGGTCAGCAATTGGAAGCCACATTACGCGCCAGACAAGTGCCAGTGCTGACGTATTCGATGGCGGATACATCAGCTGATATTCATGTACGTCACCTTCAACACACCGACACTGGCTATGCCTTGACCATTTCGACACCGCAAGGGGTGGGTCAGGTGAGGTTGCAGGCCATGGGGGCATTTAATGTCAGTAATGCGCTGGCAGTCGTGGGTTGTTTGCTGGCACATCAGCAAGCGTTACCGGCTATTTGGGCGGCCATTGCGCAGTTGCGGCCAGTGGCGGGTCGCATGCAGCAGTTTGGCGGCAACGGCTTGCCGGTGGTGGTGGTCGATTACGCCCACACGCCCGATGCTCTGGAAAAAGTATTGATGACCCTGCGTGCCCATGCCACGCAGAAACTCTGGTGTGTATTTGGGTGTGGTGGTGACCGCGACCCCGGCAAGCGTCCATTGATGGGGGGTATTGCCAGCCAGTGGGCCGACCATGTGGTGTTGACCAATGACAACCCGCGTAGCGAGTCCCCGGCAGCCATTTTAGCGCAGATAGCGGCAGGTGTAACAAGTCATTACGTGCAGGAACCAGACCGCGCCCGCGCCATCACGCTGGCCATCACACAGGCCAAGATGGGCGATGTGGTGCTGGTAGCAGGCAAAGGCCATGAAGATTATCAAGAGATTCAAGGCTTGCGTACAGCGTTCAGTGATGCAAAAGCGGTTATGGCTGCATTACAGCAGAAAGTGGTCACCGCATGTTGAACCTACAACAGATTGCGCAAATTACCCAGGGCCAGTTATTGGGGGCCAATCTCACCATTCAGGGGGTAGACAGCGACAGCCGTCGCATTCAACCCGGCATGATGTTTGTGGCGCTACTGGGTGACACCTTTGATGGCCATGATTTTATCGCGCAAGTCGCAGCACAGGGTGCTGTGGCTGCGCTGGTCAGCAAGCCAGTGTCGGCCAGTATCCCGTGTGTGCTGGTGAAAGATACCCGTCTGGCCATGGGGCAACTGGCCAGTTGGTGGCGGCAGCAATTGGGCTTGCCCCTGATTGCGGTGACCGGCAGTAACGGTAAAACCACCACCAAGGAAATGATGGCGGCGATTTTGCAGCGGGTAAGCCCGGCAACAGACACGGTGCTGGCCACGGCGGGCAATTTTAACAATGACATCGGCATGCCGCTGACCTTGCTGCGCCTGCGGCCACAGCACCAGTATGCAGTCATTGAAATGGGCATGAACCATCTGGGTGAAATTGACTATTTGACGCGCCTGGCTAAACCCGATGTGGCGGTGATCAACAACGCAGGCACCGCGCATATTGGTGAGTTGGGTTCACGCGAGAACATTGCCAAAGCCAAAGGCGAGATTTTTGCCGGGCTGACAAACGCAGGCACGGCAGTCATTAATCTGGACAGTCCGTTTGCTGACTACTGGGCAGGGCTCAATCCGGGACGCCGTATCGTGCGTTTTGGGCAGCATCTGGCAGCAGACGTGCGTGCTGAAGTGCTGGGCGATGCCGAACAAGGGCATTTTGTCTTGCATGCGCAAGGCCAATCCTCGCCGGTGCAATTACAGGTGCCGGGGGCGCACAACATCATGAACGCACTGGCGGCGGCGGCAGCCACCCTGGCTATAGGGACTGAGTTGCAGGCGGTGGTGGATGGCCTGAACAGCTTTGGCGGCGTCAAAGGCCGCTTGCAACGTAAACGTGCCAGCCATGGTGCCATTGTCATTGATGACACCTATAACGCCAATCCAGACTCCATGCGGGCGGCGCTGGATGTGTTGCGTGGCTATACGCAGCCCACCTGGCTAGTCATGGGCGACATGGGTGAGCTGGGCGAGGACGCCGAAGCCATGCACGCACAAATCGGCGCCTATGCCCAGGCCTGTGGCATTACCCATCTGTTTACGTTGGGTCAGCACAGTCAGGCTGCGGTGGCAGCTTACGGTGCAGATGGCAGGCATTTTGAGACAGTAGAAGCATTGCTGGCTGCCTTGAAGGACGCAGTGGCGGCGGACGATGTGGTGTTGGTGAAGGGGTCACGCTTTATGCGCATGGAGCGTGTGGTTGATGGACTGGTGGAGGCGCAAGCCGCCTGAACTCGGAAAAACTTATGTTACTAGAATTGGCAAAATGGCTGGCGATGGATGTGCGTGCATTTCACGTGTTTGACTACATCACCTTCAGAGCGGTGCTGGCCACCCTAACGGCACTGGCCATCTCGTTTATGGTCGGCCCAGCCATGATACGCAAACTGACCGAATACAAAGTCGGTCAGGCGGTACGCGATGACGGCCCGCAGACCCATTTGGTCAAGGCCGGGACACCAACCATGGGTGGTGCGCTGATACTGGTGGCGATAGCGGTCTCCACCTTATTGTGGGGTAATCTGCATAACCGCTTTATCTGGGTCGTGCTGGTCACCACGTTGGGTTTTGGTGCTGTTGGCTGGGTCGATGACTACCGTAAGGTGGTGTACAAAAACCCCAAAGGCTTGTCTGCGACAGAAAAATACTTTTGGCAGAGCCTGATCGGGCTCGGCGTCGCAGTGTTTTTATACCTGACTGCCAGTACGCCGGCCGAGACCACGCTGATCGTGCCGTTTTTCAAGCATTTGGTGCTGCCATTGGGCGCGGTGGGCTTTGTCGTCCTGACCTATCTGGTGGTGGTGGGCAGCAGCAATGCGGTTAACTTGACGGATGGGTTGGATGGCCTCGCCATTTTGCCCACGGTCATGGTCGGCAGCGCACTGGCCATTTTTTCTTACGTGGCTGGCCACGCCGTGTTCTCCAAGTATCTGGGCATCCCTTTTGTGCCCGGTGCCGGGGAGTTAATGGTGTTTTGCGCCGCCATGGCCGGGGCAGGGTTAGGGTTTTTGTGGTTTAACGCCTACCCGGCCGAAGTGTTTATGGGCGATGTAGGCGCACTGGCGCTGGGCGCAGCGCTGGGCGTGGTGGCTGTGATTGTACGTCAGGAAATCGTGCTGTTCATTATGGGCGGTGTATTCGTCATAGAAACATTTTCTGTTGCTGCACAGGTGATGTATTTCAAATACACCAAAAAAATGACAGGCACTGGTAAACGCATTTTCCTGATGGCGCCGTTGCACCATCATTACGAACAAAAAGGCTGGAAAGAAACGCAAGTGGTCGTTCGTTT
>CAYYBN010000050.1:0-2929 GCA_964470225.1 uncultured Methylotenera sp.
ACAGCCATCGGTAACATTTTGGATAATGATGGCGGTGTGCGTCTGCTGACTGGTAGCCAGACGGCCTTGTCTGAGGAGGGTCTGGCTGACGGCATCGCTGATAGTATAGGTAGCGGTGATACTACCAATGCTATTCAGGCGGTGGGGAGTTTTGCACTCAATGGGGATAGCACTGGTGCCATATGGACGCTGGTTGCACCTACGCAAGCACTGACTGCTGAGGGTCTCCCTGTGGTGTGGCAATTATCAGCCGATGGTCAGCAATTGACGGCAACCGCTGGCAATGTGGTATTGGCGATTATCACGCTGGACAACACCGGTCATTACCGGGCGACGCTGAGCGGAAGATTTGACCATGCCAACCCTGCTACTGAAGATAGCTTGTTGCTGAATGTAGGCGTGCAAGCCACGGTTAACGGCGTGACGCAATCTGCCATTTTACCATTACAAATTGAGGATGATGCGCCGCTGGCCATTGGAGGACAGCAACTGGTTACCAATACATATACGGATAACAGTGTGCCGGTGGCGCTGATAGAAAACACAGGCAACTTGTTAGGTCTGATTGGGTTGGGTGCCTTGAATCTGATTGATTTGCGCACACGTAGCGCATTCGGCGTGGCCGACGCTAATCAAGATATCGTGCGTATCGAGGTCGATTTTCAGTCGGTACTCTCACTGGATGGACGTAGCCTCAGCTTTTCTCAAGCACTGGCAGACGAATTGGGTTTGCAAGTCACCCGTGTAAATGACAGTGGTTTATTAGGCATTTTGGGTACGGATGCCCGGCTGATCATCACCGCCAAGGATGGTGGTGCAATCGATAATCTGGCGGCTAATGAGCTGTTGTCCAGTGTGCGTTTAAGCGGTGGAACGCTTTCTGCCGAGGTCTTGAGCAGTGTTGGCCTGACCGTGACAGATTCGCATGGCGCAACGGCCAATACCCGCTTGGGTACTTTGCTGGAAGCCAACCTGCTCAGCGAGCAATCAGGGGTGCAAGCCATTGAAGGCGGCAACACTGCCGATACCCTGACGGGTACAGCGGCGGATGATCAATTGTATGGGTACGCAGGTAATGACCGCCTGATAGGCGCGGCTGGTGCCGATTTATTGCGAGGAGGCGCTGGAGATGACCAACTGTTTGGTGACAGCGGTCAAGACTTGCTGGTGGGTGGCAAAGGGAATGATACCCTCAGTGGCGCTGGCGATGGTAACTTGTTTCGCTGGGAGTTCAAAGATCAAGGTGGTCTTGGCAGCGCAGCGGTAGATACCATTACTGATTTTAATCTGGCCAAAGACAGCCTCGATTTGCGAGCATTGTTGGTGGGGGAAACGCCAGGTAATATTAGCCAATATATACAAGTAACCAAAGACAATAATGGTAATACTGTACTTTATATTAGCAGTAGTGGACAGTTTAGCAATGGTCTAAACACCGCTGTGGCTGATCAGGTCATCGTGTTACAAGGGGTGGATTTACAAGCCAGTCTGGGCACCACAGATAACTTACAAATCATTACCCAATTAATCAACAGCGGCCATCTGCTGATAGACCCGGCGGTGGCAACTGCCAGTGGCAGTTTGGGTCAGTTTGGTGCCGATGGTGGTCATGTGTCCAGTCTCACTGTGGCAGGCGTTACTTATCGTTACGACGCTGGTAATAACAGCGTTAGCGTGAATGGTAGCAGTAGTGTCGTGCTCGGCTACAGTTACAGCCAGAGTCAGCATACTTTGACTGTCAGCACCAGCAAAGGCGAGGCCATTACGGTCAATCTGGAAACGGCTGCCTATACCTATCAGGGAAGCCGTCCACTATATGCAGGCGAGACCACGTCGTTATCCTACACGCTGGTTGATGGCGACGGTGATACCGCCACTTCAGCCTTGCAGTTTGTCGGTAGTGGTCAACCCGGTATCAGCCAGATTGAGGTGGGTCAGCCAGGTGCGCAAGATGACCAGATCACTGAAGGACAAACGCTGCAATTTACGGTAACGCTGGCCAATACCACAGCCAGCGCGGCCACATATAGTCTGAGTCTTGGCGGCAGCGCCACTGCTGACGATTACACCACGTTGAGCTTCAGTGCTGGCGTGACTTATAACCCGGTCACACAAAAGTTGGTAGTGCCTGCTGGTGTCAGCCAGTTCACAGTGACTTTGCCAACTGTCGATGATTTGCAGGTTGAGCCGCGCGAAACTGTCGTGCTGCAAGTGGGCGGGCTGCAAGCCACAGGCACGATTGTAGATAATGATGCCGCCACAGTGCGTTCGGTAGAACCTGGACTGGTTGGCGCGAGCGATGATGCCGTCAATGAGGGGCAGACACTGGTGTATCAGGTCACGCTGAGCGCGACCACCAACCGCGATACAGTATTCAGTTTTAACCTGGGTGGTGGTTCGGCCAGTGCCAGTGACTTTGGCAGTGTGACTTTTAGCAATGGCGTCAGTTATCACAGTAATAATGGCACCATCACAGTGCCTGCCGGTGTGTCCGGTTTTACCGTCTCAGTGGCGACCATAGACGACTTGCAAGTTGAAGCAGACGAAACCTTGCCATTGAAAGTAGGCACTGTAACGGGCACTGGTATTATTGCCAATAATGACTATGTGACCAGCCTGTTTCCGGGAAGCCGACTGGCTGTGTCGGAAGAGGGGTTGGTCAATGGCCTAGCAGATGACCAAGGACAATTTGACTCAACCGATTCAGCCAGTGCAAGCGGTTCTATTTTAATTAATGGGGAAGTCATCGGTGGTTTGACTTGGACCTTGGCACCGCCACTAGAAACATTAACCGTGCATGGGCAACCCGTGCAATGGACTGGTAGTGGCACAGCACAGTTGATTGGCAGTGTGAATGGCGAAACAGTATTAACTGCCAGCATTAGCCAGTTTGGTACGTATCAGGTCAATCTCAATAAAGCCATTGATC
>CAYYBN010000050.1:2939-7047 GCA_964470225.1 uncultured Methylotenera sp.
GGTTGGTGCAGAGGACGCCTTGCCGTTTAACTTGCGTGTTACCGCCAGCATTAATGGTCAGTCAGCCACCGGAATCTTGCCCATGTTTATTGAAGATGATGCCCCTGTGGCTAATGACAGCGTGGTGCCAGTATGGCTAAATAGTGTCAACGCGATTCCTCTGCCAATGAGCGGAAAGTTAGGTCAACTGGGTGCCGATGGTGGGTACGTAGCGAAACTGATCATCGCCGGGGTGAGCTTCCAGTACGATGGCACGCATGCGCCCGTTGCCAGTAACAGTGCCAATAGCGGCGTCACCGCCAGCAGTTATGATGCGTTGACCCATACCTTAACCGTCAATACCAGCAAGGGCGAACAATTCCAGGTCAATCTGGAAACAGGCAGTTATCAGTATCAGGCCACTCGGCCGTTGGCGGCCGGTGAAACAAGTTCGCTCGGATACACATTGGTCGATAGCGATGGCGATCAGGCCAGTGCGAATGTGCAGTTTGTTGTGGCCAACGCCACAACACCAGTGGCCCCATTGGTGACGACAGAGGCAGGGATGGGTGGCTTGCTCACTTTAGGCAACTTGCTGAATATCGACTTGCTCAACTTATCCAGTCAGCAAGCCTTCGCAGCAGTTGATGCCAACAACAACATCAGTAAAGTCGTACTTGGCTATGCAGCCCTGTTGAATGTGACGGTCGGTAATGCATTTTTTGAGGCCAATCAGGCTGTTGCCAATGAGCTGGGGCTCACCCTCAAACAGACCACGCAAAGTGGTTTGCTTGGTCTGATTGGAGGCACTGGTCAACTGGAAATTACTGCCAGCGATGGTGGCACCATTGATAATCTGGCATTGAACAATTTCCTGTCTACAGTGACAGTCAACGCACAAGCACTGGATGCCAGTTTGTTACAACAGTTTTACATTACTGCCATTGATAGCACCGGTTTGCAAAGTTCGGCTCAGGCCAGTCATCTGCTGAATCTGGATATACTGTCTGGGCAGCCAGCCAGCCAAGGCCTGGTAACAGGCGATGCCAGCGATAATACCTTGACAGGCACATTGTTAAACGACCAACTGTATGGCTTTGCCGGCAATGATATTTTACAGGCAGGAGATGGTCAGGATGTACTGCGTGGTGGTCAAGGCAATGATATCTTGAGTGGCGGTGCCGGTATCGATATCCTGTTAGGTGGTGCGGGTAATGATATTTTGACGGGTGACGATGGTGTGGACATCTTTAAATGGGACCATGCCGATAATGGAACCTTTGGGTTGCCAGCAAAAGACATCATTACTGATTTTGACCTGCGTACACCAGCACAGGGTGGTGATGTTATCGATTTGCGAGATTTGTTACAAGGTGAAACCCCATCGACATTGGCCAACTATCTACATTTCGAAACGGCCGGTAACAACACTGTGTTATACATCAGTGCAGATGGCGGCTTTGCCAATGATACACATATGGTTTCTGCAGCCTTCAGTCAGTCGCAAGTCACGCAGCAAATCACCTTTGCCGGCGTAGATGTGGTGTTAGGTGCGTTGACCGATAGCCAGCGGATTTCACAATGGGTGTCTGAACAAAAGCTGTTAGTCGCCTGATGACGAAACATTGCGTTGGTATTTAGACAATGCTTGCCTCTGCGTCTGTAATATATGCATGTTTTTCCACATGGGTAATTGACGTAACATGGTAAACATATTCTAATTACGTTAACGTAAAGTATTTAAAAAGTGAGGGGATGTATATGGCATCAGTGATCGGTACAGTGACGAAAATCGTCGGTATTGCGATTCTCGTTGACGAGCAGGGAAAACGCCATTTGTTGAAGCAGGGTGAATCTCTTCACGAAGGTGATCGTGTCATCACATCCCAAGGAACAACTGTAACTGTTTCTTATTCTGGTGGTGGAACAGCCAACCTAAATGAATCTCAAACCATTTTAATGACTGATCAGCTTGTACCCGCCGTTTCAGCAGAAGCGAGCGAAATTGCAGTGAACATGGCAGTCTTTAAACAGATAATTTCAGCACTTAATGCTGGTCAAGATATTACTGAACTACTTGATTATGCAGCTGCCGGTACTGTGGAAGGTGAAGGTGGTACAACATTCGTTAATCTTGACCGCATTGATACTGATGTTAACCGTTTAGCATTTTTGCTAGGTGGTTCCGAGGGAAGTGATAATTTTTCTTCTCAATTCAATATTCAGTATGCTTCGTTTAATGCTTCCTCCACAAGTACTCCTCCTCCTCCGCTAATCAAGGTACAGGAAACCATTGAGTCTCCAATATTGAGCGGAAATGTATTGGTTCAAGTCGGTGGCACCATACAACAGGTTGATAATAGTATTTCACTCGTGAACGCAAATGCTATTGCCGGTGTATTAACTGAATCTAACACGCTAGTCGATAACTCTAACTCAATAGTGAACGCCGGGCTTGTTGCTGGAGTGCTTTCTGGAGACACCACTGTTAACGACAATTCACTTTCTTTGGTAAATGCTGGTGTTGTTCCCGGTCTTTTATCAGACTCGACCTCAGTTAAAGACACCTCTACTTCTCTGGTCAATGCTGGACTTGTTCCTATCCTTTTATCTGATAATGCAACGGTTACTGATCAATCTAACGCGTTTATTAATGCAAACCTAGCGCCTAGTCTACTGTCAGGTAATAGTGTAGTGAACGACCAATCCAACAATCTAGTCAACTTGGATGTTGTTCCAACTGTGTTGTCTGGAAACTCTACAGTGAACGATCAGTCAGATTCACCAATAGATGTAGACATTCCACTTACATTACTAAGTAACGATGGGACGTTGGTTGATTCAGGGGTTGCAGCAGACGTTTTGGGCGCCAGTATAGAAGCTCCGCTGGAACCGAATAACCTCATAATGCTCTCATCCACCGATTTGGATCCATCTATTTTGTTACAAGATCAAGGGACGCCTAATCCATTAGATATCACAACAACTGTGCTTGATGGAACATTGGGAGAAATCGTCAACCCTACCACACCGCTCAGTGCAGGTGACGTTCTTACAGTTGAAAATGCCCTTGTACCAAACCTTAATCTGGAAAGTTTTACCAATACGACAACAGCCGATTCTGAAGTTCTCTGTTTGGTTAATCCGCCGCTGGCAGTTAACACACTGCTGGTCGAACAGAATATATTGAACTTACATTGAAAGCTGTTGAATAACAAAAAGGACACTGTTTAGTGTCCTTTTTTTTGGAATTTCAATCAATTAAACAATTGTCATATCCACAAACTGATGCACAGGCGTGTTTTCCAGTTTGGTTTGATCTTGGCATAAGGCCAATATTTTGGCCTGTCTGCCTGCATCAAAACGACGCGCCAGATTAGTTTTGAATTTCTTGACCAGTTCAGGTATACCTTCGGCACGGCGGCGACGATGGCCAATCGGGTATTCGACGGCGATATTGCTGGAATGTGAGCCATCTTTGAAGAAAATCTGAATGGCGTTGGCAATCGAGCGTTTTTCTGGATCCAGATAGTCGCGGGTATATTCGGCTTTTTCCACACAGACCATTTTTTCACGCAGTGCATCAATGCGCGGGTCGGCGGCCGCTGCGTCTTCATAGTCTAGCGCGGTCAGGCTGCCTTTTAACAGGCCTACTGCAGACATGTACTGAATGCAGTGGTCACGGTCAGCCGGGTTGTTCATGGGGCCAGTCTTGTCAATAATGCGGATGGCAGACTCATGGGTGGTGATGACGATTTTTTCAATCTGTGCAATTTGTTCCATGGTTTGTAACTTGCTGCCAACTTCCTGGTTGAGCTGGAAAGCGCATTCGACGGCTGTTTGTGCATGAAACTCAGCCGGGAACGAGATTTTGAACAGTACTTGTTCCATCACATAGCTACCATACGGACGCTGGAATTTAAACGCATTGCCTTTGAACAAGACATCGTAAAAGCCCCAGGTTTTGGCGGTGAGGGCAGAAGGGTAGCCCATTTCGCCTTGCAAGGTCATCCAGGCCAAACGTACCGCACGCGAGGTGGCGTCGCCTGCCGCCCACGATTTACGTGAGCCGGTATTCGGACTATGGCGATAGGTGCGCAGACTTTGGCCATCGACAAAAGCGTTGGAA
>CAYYBN010000050.1:7057-10615 GCA_964470225.1 uncultured Methylotenera sp.
TTGATAATGTCCTGTTTATTGCCACCTAACAGCTTGGTAACCACGGCTGTAGAAGCGATTTTAACCAGAATGACATGGTCCAGACCGACGCGGTTAAAGCTGTTTTCCAGCGCCAGTACGCCCTGAATTTCGTGCGCTTTAATCATGGCGGTGAGTACATCTTTCATGGTCAGCGGTGCTTTGCCTTCGGCCACATGTTTGCGTGACATATAGTCGGCGCTAGCCAGAATACCGCCCAGGTTATCTGAAGGATGGCCCCATTCGGCAGCCAGCCAGGTATCGTTAAAGTCCAGCCAGCGGATCATGGCGCCGATATTAAACGCGGCTAAAATCGGGTCGAGTTGATAAGATGTGCCCGGCACTTTTGCGCCATTTGGCACGACTGTGCCCGCAATCACTGGACCTAATAACTTGGTGCAAGCTGGATAGTCTAAAGCCTCAAAACCACAGCCTAAGGTGTCCATTAAGCAGTTGCGGGCAGTGTCATACGCTTCATCCGAGTTGATTTCATAATCGGCGACGTAATTGGCAATATCCACGATGACTTGATCGGGGGCTGGACGGACGTTTGAGATGTGTGCGCTCATGTTTTTTCTTTCTAAAGAAATTCTTGTTAATCAATTCACTTTTCGCAATTGTCATTCCAACGATGGTGGGAATCCATGTTGTTGTTAAATCCACTGGATTCCGTGTCAAGCACGGAATGACTGGGAAGGGTTGCTTTGTGCCTCTGTGTCTCTGTGGTGAAAATTATTGATTTATCTTTTATTCAACGGCACAAACGGACGATTGTCTGGCCCGTTGTATTCGGCATTCGGCCGGATAATCTTGTTGTCTATGCGCTGTTCTATGGCATGCGCCACCCAGCCTGTGGTGCGTGAAATCACAAAAATCGGGGTGAACATACCGGTGGGGATACCCATCATGTGATAGCTGGAGGCACTGTACCAGTCCAGGTTAGGGAACATTTTTTTCTCGCACCACATGGTGGTTTCGATGCGGTCGGAAATGTCGAACAGGGTCATATTGCCTGCATCTTCACACAGGGCACGACTGACGGCCTTGATCGCCTCGTTACGCGGGTCGGCGATGGTATACACCGGGTGGCCAAAGCCAATAATGATTTCCTTGCGCGCCATGCGCGCCATGATGTCGGCTTCGGCTTGGTCGGCGTTTTGATAACGCTCGATGATTTCCATCGCTGCTTCATTGGCGCCGCCATGTTTGGGGCCGCGCAGGGCACCGATGGCACCGGTCACACAGGAGTACAAGTCAGACAAGGTGCCGGCCACCACACGTGCAGTAAAGGTGGAGGCGTTGAACTCGTGTTCGGCGTACAGCACCAGCGAAGTGTTCATCGCTTTCACATGCAGGGCTGACGGTGTTTTGCCATGGAGCAGGTGCAGAAAATGGGCGGCAATTGAGTCATCATCGGTCTCCACCTCGATGCGTACCCCGCGATGACTAAAGTGATACCAGTAAATCAGGATAGAGCCAAAGCAGGCAATCAAACGGTCACCGAGGGCCTGCGCGCCCGCAGTATTGCGGTCAGCCGCTTCGGGTTCCAGTGTGCCCAGCATGGAGCAACCTGTGCGCATCACATCCATGGGATGCGCACTGGCAGGTATCTGTTCCAGTACAGTTTTAAGCGCACTGGGCAGGCCGCGTAGCTTTTTGAGCCGTTGATGATAGCTGGCGAGCTGGTCAGGGGTGGGTAGTTCGCCATACATCAGCAAATAAGCGACTTCCTCGAAGGTGGCGTGTTGCGCCAGTTCCAGAATATCGTAACCACGGTAGTGCAAATCATTGCCGCTATGGCCCACGGTGCAAATGGCGGTGGTGCCTGCGGCCACACCGGCCAGCGCCACCCCTTTTTTCTTTTTTGGTTCAGCTGTCGTGATTTCCATTTCATTCTCCTAATTTCGTCATTCCCGTGAAAACGGGAATCTCGTTTGAACTTAACTGTTTTTACAATGGATTCCCGCATGCGCGGGAATGACGGCGAAGTGAGTATTAGGGCTTGTAGAGTGCGTCCAACTTTTGTTCAAACGCGTGGTAGCCCAAGTGTTCGTAGAGGTCTGCACGGCTTTGCATCAGGGCTAGGACCTGTTGCTGTGTGCCATCGCGACGCACGCCCTGATAGACCTTGAGCGCGGCCTGATTCATGGCACGGAAAGCAGACAGTGGGTACAACACCATGCCCACGCCAGCGCCAGCCAGTTCGTCCACGGTAAACAGCGGTGTCGCGCCAAACTCGGTAATATTGGCCAGCACCGGCACTTTGACCGCATCGGCAAATTGTTGGTACATCTGCAAGTCGGTCATCGCCTCCGGGAAAATCATGTCAGCCCCGGCCTCCACGCAAGCACAGGCGCGGTCTATGGCCGATTGCAAGCCTTCTACCGCCAACGCATCGGTACGTGCCATGACCACAAAGTCATCATATGGTTTGGCATCCACCGCCGCCTTCACCCGGTCTACCATTTCGTCCAGCGTGACGATGGCCTTGTTGGGTCTGTGACCACAGCGTTTGGCGCTGACCTGATCCTCAATATGCACGGCTGCTGCGCCAGCCTTGGCCACACTTTTGATGGTGCGCGCAATATTAAAGGCACCGCCAAAACCGGTATCAATGTCCACCAGCAAGGGCGTATCCACGGCATCGGTAATGCGACGTACATCAATCAGCACATCTTCCAGCCCGGAAATGCCCAGATCAGGCAAGCCCAAAGAGCCTGCCGCCACTCCGCCACCAGACAGGTAAATGGCTTTAAAGCCAGTCTGGGTGGCCAGCATGGCATGGTAGGCATTGATGGCACCAATAATTTGCAGCGGTTGCTCTGCTGCCAGAGCAGTACGAAAACGTGCGCCGGGGGTTTGATTCTGTTGCATATTCAACCTTTTTAAATTCAATTTTTTATCGCAGATACACGCTGATGAACGCGGTTAAATCACTGGGGCTTATCTGCGTGTATCTGCGTTCATCTGCGGCTAATTAAATTGTTTCATTTAAAAAAATGCCTTTTCAGCGGCCTCTGGCATGGCGACGCCGGTGTGTTTGGCTTTTTGCAGCACCTCCCAGAAGTAGCGGTAGGTAGCGCGGTCATGCAGTTCGCCTGCGTACTGGATAGGCCCCCATTCAGCGGCTTGTGCGGCCAGCAGAATATTGGCGGCATCGGTCACTTCGTCGTAGTTGGGTTTCATGGCATTGACGATGGCCTGAATCTGCGTAGGGTAAATACTCCACATGCGCATAAAACCAAACTCGTTACGTGCGCGGGAGGCGTCGCCAAAGGTCACGTCTACGTTTTTCAGGTCCAGCGTCACGTTGTGGGCTGGCACTACACCATTTGCCAGCGCGGCAGCCACCACCTCAGCTTTGGCGCGTGCCAGCAATCTGTGGTCAAACTGGCCCGGGCTGCGCATGGCGCTGGCGGGTATCGCACCATGGTGCGCGCTGACAAAATCCATCAAGCCGAAGTCCAACACTTGCAACCACGGCAGTTGTGCAATCTCGTGTACCTGACGTAGTGCGCCATGGGTTTCGATCAAAATATG
>CAYYBN010000051.1:0-10299 GCA_964470225.1 uncultured Methylotenera sp.
GTGGCGGTCAGCCAGTTGAATGCCTTGGCCGATGCGCTCAAGGCCGCCAAATACGCCGTGCTGGCCTGGGTCGCCAAAGACTTGCATTATGACCATGCCGAACTGACCATTGAAAATATCAGCGAAACCGTGGTGGCGCTGAATCAGAAATCACGCGCCATGGGCTTGTCACTGGGTGGCAGCGATGGCGATACCAGCGTTAACTATGCGCATACCTGGCTCAATGGCGTGATTCTGGATGCGCCGGACTGGGACAGCCATGATGCGGTGGTGTGGGTAAATAGTTATAGCCCTGAAGCCATGCCGCCTGCCAGCACTGCGCCGGTGATTGTCCTGGGTGCCCCTGATAGTCAGTTTGCGCCTCACAGTCAGTTTGCATCTGGCCCCGCGGTATTTATTCCAGTCGCGACTCCCGGACTGGACTGCAACGGTCAGCAATTCCGTGTCGATGGCTCGGTCACCTTGCCACTGACGGCAGCCAGACCTTCAGATTTACCCACCTTGTCACAGGTGGTCGCCATGATCGCCACAGCGCTTAAAGGAGTCGCGGCATGATTACCGTACTCAAAAACGCCAAAGTCATAGACCCAGCACACGGCAAGGATGGCGTGGTGCAGGATGTGTATATCCGCGATGGACGCATTATCGCCAAACCGGCCGATAACGAAAAAATTGCCCAGGTGTTTGACCTCAACGGCAAGATTGTCATGGCGGGTGCCATTGATATGCATAGTCATATTGGTGGCGGCAAGGTCAATATTGCCCGCATGCTGTTGCCTGAATATCAGGCCATGCGCAGACTGGAAGAGCCGGAAGCCCATATTTGTGGCAGCAATTGCAGCCACCATGCCACGCCCAGTACCACCGATACCGGCATGCGTTACATCGAGATGGGCTATACCGCAGCCTTTGAACCAGCCGTTCTGGCCGTGAATGCCCGTCAGGCCCATATGGAAATGGGTGATACGCCCATGATAGACAAGGGCGGCTATGCCATGCTCGGCAACGACGACTATCTGCTGCGTCTGTTGAGCCTGAATGCCGACCAGAAAACCATCAATGATTATGTGGCGTGGACGCTGCATGCCACGCAGACCATAGGCATCAAAGTGGTCAATCCGGGTGGGATTTCTGCGTTTAAATTTAACGAACGCCGACAAGATCTGGACCAGTTGCACAGTTATTACCAAGTAACGCCGCGCCGCATTTTGCAGGCCCTGAGCCGTGCGGTGAACGAGCTTGGCATTGCCAAGCCGCTGCATGTGCACTGTAACAATCTGGGGGTGGCTGGTAATTTCCAGACCACGCTGGACACCATGGGCGCCAGCGATGGCATCCCCATGCACCTGACGCATATCCAGTTTCATAGCTATGGCACCGAGGGCGACAAGAAATTTTCCTCAGCCGCGGCCAATATTGCCGAGGCTATTAACAAACATGCACACATTACTGCCGATGTCGGCCAGATTCTGTTTGGTCAGACTGTTACAGCCTCAGGCGACAACATGATGCAGCACCTCAACTCAAAAGTCGCCAATCCGAAAAAATCGGTGATTATGGATATCGAGTGTGATGCTGGTTGTGGTGTGGTGCCGTTCAAATACCGCGACCAGAACTACGTCAATGCCCTGCAATGGGCGATTGGTCTGGAGATTTTCCTCAGCGTGAACGATCCATGGCGCGTGTTCCTCACCACCGATCACCCTAATGGCGCGCCGTTTACCAGCTATCCGCACTTGATTCGCCTGCTCATGGATAAAACCTTCCGTAACGACATGTTCGACACGCTGAATCTGGATGCGCAAGGTATGAGCAATCTGAAATCGCTGGACCGTGAATACAGCCTGTACGAGATTGCCATCATGACACGCTCATCGCCTGCCAAACTCATCGGTCTGCATGACCGTGGCCATCTGGGTGTGGGCGCAGCAGCCGATATTACCGTGTATCGCGAACAAGCCGACAAGGAGGCCATGTTTGCCAAGCCGGATCTGGTGTTTAAAGACGGTGAACTGGTGGTGAAAGACGGCAAAGTGGTGAAAGTGGTGTGGGGGGCGACGCATACTGTCAAACCGGCCTTTGACGCCGGTGTCGATCGCGACATCAAGCAATATTTTGACCGCTACCACACCATGCAGATGCACAATTTCAAAATTTCCAATGACCAGATTGCGGAAGATGGCCGCAATCACGTCATCAATCACACGCAGGGTTCAATATGCAGTTAAATGGCGTAGATATTGACGACACCTTTGCCGAAGCTTTTAACATGCGGGCGACAAGGGTGCTGATTACCGCGCAAAACCTGCGCTGGGCCTACAATGCAGCCAATGCCATGACCGGCTTTGCCACCAGTGTGATTGGCTGTGGTGTGGAGGCAGGTATAGAGCGTGAATTGTCCGCAGATGAAACCCCGGATGGCCGCCCAGGCGTTAGCGTGTTGCTGTTTGCCATGGGCAGCAAGGTGCTGATGCAGCAACTGGAAACCCGCATGGGTCAATGTATTCTGACGTGCCCGACCGCAGCCGCGTTTGCTGGCATCGAATCCGAAGACATGATTAGCCTGGGCAAGCATTTGCGTTTTTTTGGTGATGGCTACCAAATTTCCAAACAAATCCCCGATGCGCAAGGCAAGCTCAAACGCTATTGGCGTATCCCGGTCATGGATGGTGAATTTCTGACTGAAGAAACCACCGGCATGGTACGCGCCATCGGCGGCGGCAATTTTCTGGTGCTGGGCAGCAGTCAGCCGCAAGTGCTGGCCGCATGTGAAGCTGCGATTGATGCCATGCGCAGCTTACCCAATGTGGTGATGCCGTTCCCCGGTGGCGTGGTGCGTTCCGGCTCCAAGGTCGGCAGCAAATACCCCAAAATGTTTGCCAGCACCAACGATGCCTTTTGTCCCACCCTTAAGGGCGCGGTTAAAAGCGAACTCGACCCGCGCGTGGAAAGCGTGATGGAAATCGTCGTTAACGGCCTGAGCTTTGCCGACATCGCACTGGCCATGAAAGCGGGCATCGAAGCCGCCTGCAGTCTGGGCAAAGACAACGGTATTTTGCGTATTTCTGCTGGTAACTATGGCGGCAAACTGGGCCAGCATCACTTTAAGTTACGCCCGATTTTGAGCGGGGAGGTGAGCGCATGAGTCTGATGACATTCACCGCAAAAGCACTGACACGCGCTGTGGATTGCCGGGCCTTGACCCCCGCAGCCCTGCAAGGCAAATCGGCTGCCGAGATCGGCCAACTCGCATTGGCCGCCAATCTCAAGGTGGCCGATGCCTTTGACATTACGGTTGATGACCGTGTGACTGCGCCACAACTGTTATTCAAAAACACCACTGCACAGCACCACTACCTGGGCTTTGCCATGAACGGCGGACAATTGACCATAGACGGCGATGCCGGTGACTTTGTCGCCGCGCAGTTGCAAAACGGCATGGTGCTGTGCAAAGGCCATGTCGGCGCACGTGCTGGCGACCGCATGCGTCGCGGCCTATTGCTGATTGAAGGCAATACCGGAGATTACTGCGGTTCGGACGTGCTGGCAGGTACGCTGGCCGTTCTCGGCAGCACTGGCCAGTATTTGGGCTATGGCATGAAGCGTGGCACAGTATTACTCGCACAGCCGCCAACCTTGACCGCGACCTGGGTGGATTGTGGTGTTCAAACACTCCCTTTCCTCAATATTCTCTATAAATCGTTGCAGCGGCTGGATAGCCGTTTTGCGCAGATTAACAGTTTGCGTGTGCAACGTTGGATGGGCGATATGGGTGGGATGGGTAAAGCTGAAATTTTAGTGATTCAATCTTGAAAAGCGCTAGTCAGGATAGTCGCGTAGCAGACGATGTACCCATTTTCTCGTTTTGCATCATAGGCTTAGAGTGGTAAAATCACATCATCGTATTTATGGCTGTTCTTCAATGAGTCGTTACCTCACCGCTGCCCTGTATAAGTTTGTCTCACTGCCAGATTATCAGGCGCTGCAAAAACCCATCCTCGAGCATTGCCTGATGCACCGCATTAAAGGCACCTTGCTGTTGGCCAAAGAGGGCATCAACGGCACCATCGCAGGTGCCCCAGACGATATTCACGCCATTCTTGACTATTTGCGTGCCGATCCGCGACTGGCCGATCTGGAGCACAAAGCGTCCTGGGCTGACAAACATCCGTTTTACCGCATGAAGGTCAAACTGAAAAAAGAAATTGTCACCATGGGGGTGCCGGAAGTCGACCCCAATCTGGTGGTGGGCACCTACGTGAAACCGGAAGACTGGAACGCGATTATCTCCGACCCGGAAGTCATCGTACTGGACACGCGTAACGATTACGAAGTGCATATTGGCACCTTCAAAGGCGCGGTAGATCCGAAAACGGCGACCTTTAGAGAGTTTCCCAACTTCGTGGCCCAAAATCTGGATAAAACCAAACACAAAAAAGTCGCCATGTTCTGCACCGGCGGTATTCGTTGCGAAAAAGCCTCGTCCTTCATGAAGCAGCAAGGTTTTGAAGAGGTTTACCACCTGCAAGGCGGCATTCTCAAATACCTCGAAACCGTGCCCAAAGAACAAAGTTTGTGGCAAGGCGAATGCTTTGTGTTTGACCAGCGTGTAGCGGTCAAACACGGTCTGGAAGAGGGCGAACATGACCAGTGCTACGCCTGCCGTATGCCACTGACCCCAGAAGAAATGCAAAGCGAGCAATACGAAGCGGGGATTTCATGCCCGTATTGCTACGAAAAATTAACACCAGAGAAGAAAGCGTCGTTGCGTGAGCGACAAAAGCAGGTGAAGCTGGCCCAACTCCGTGGCAAAAGCCACATTGGAGACATGCAACACATTGAAACTTAATTGTCACTCGAGATTAAATGTTCATCTATTAAATTTTATCTAGCGTGACACAAGCAGTAGTTTTTTAATCATCGCCGCTCTATTGTTTGGGGATTCGATGAAATGTCCTTTGATACTGGCCAACGAGCCAGAGAGGTTACGCGCCTTACTTGACCACGGCTTGCATCAGCCAGAAGTGCAAACCAATCTGGTGCCTGTCGTGGAAATCGCCTCTCGAACGTTTCAGATGCCAATTGCTGCGGTCAATATGATAGGCAGCGATCACGTATTTTTTGTCGCGTCCACCGGAACACGAGAGATCGATACCAGACGTGAAATTTCATTTTGCGCCCATGCCATCAACGAAGAAAAAGTGATGGTCGTCGCCGACGCTACATTGGATGAACGTTTTCACGATAACCCGCTGGTAACCGGTGAACCGCACATGCGCTTTTATGCCGGTACCCGCTTGTTGTCACCACAGGGGCTGGCATTGGGGGTATTGTGTATTGTCGACCATCAACCCCATTTTGATTTTTCAGCAGAAGACCAAGCCCGTCTCCAAGCATTAGCCGCCATCGTCTCTGACCGCCTGGAATTACGCCGTATCGAGCTCATGGCGCAACGTACCCGTCCTCCTTTTGATGTGTATGCCGCACACACGTCTACGCCCATCCTCTGGTTTGATCGGCATCGTCAAATTACCCATTGGAATCAGCCTGTCTCTGACCTGTTGGCCGAGGCTGCTAACTTGCACACAGGCCTCGCATTGGAGCGCTTGTTCAGCAGCGACAGCCGGTCAGACCTATTGGAAAGTCTGGCTTCTTTAGCACGTTCTCATGCTCCGGAATTGGTCAAAGCAAGCTGCAAGCTCCGTGCGACCGGTCAAGGCGGCACCCCATTAGTATTGGATGTGACGTTGATGGCCTGGCCGGTGGCGGGGCAATTACAATTTGAGGCGGTACTCAACCCGACCCAAATGCCGTACCAGCACTGCGCTACGCCGATGAATTTGTCGCATGTGATGGCCGGCGATGCTGCAACCCAAAGGCATGCCGCCACTCCCATGCTCAATGACCGTGCGCGTTTTTACCGCTTTGTTGAGCAAACATTGCGCGCACGGCAAGCGGTCACCGTGTATATGCTTGACCTTGACAGTTTTAAAGACATCAATGACACCATCGGCTACCGGATGGGTGACCTTGCACTCACAGAGGTCGCGCATCGACTGCTGAATGTCATCCCCGGTCATGGCCTGGTGGCACGCATGGGCGCGGACGATTTTGCCGTCGCCCTTCCCGGACTGGCCACACCCGTCGATGCAATGCGACTGGCTGAGTCCTTGTTGGCCCATATACGCAACCCCATGTTACTGCAAGATCAAACAGTGATGATTCACGCCAGCTGTGGCGTGGCGCTGTCCCCCTTGCATACGCTGGAAGCCCTGGAGTTAGTGAGTGACGCCGATTTGGCCTTGTTTAAGGCCAAAGCCCAAGGCAAAGGTCGTGCCTCCTTGTTTACCCCAGATTTACGACAAGCGGCATTGGTGAGGCGGCAAACGATTTTTGAGCTACACCGAGCGGTGAATGAAGGCGAGTTTGTATTGTTTTATCAACCGCAAGTCAGTCTCAACACTGGCAAAATCATGGGTGCCGAGGCGC
Organism: uncultured Methylotenera sp.; assembly: GCA_964470225.1. Classification (GTDB taxonomy): domain Bacteria; phylum Pseudomonadota; class Gammaproteobacteria; order Burkholderiales; family Methylophilaceae; genus Methylophilus. Next base: position 6,490 of record CAYYBN010000051.1, read on the forward strand.
TTATACGCTGGCACCACCCACAGCGTGGCATTTTACCGCCAGTGGTGTTTCTCTCTGCCTTGCAAAACGGACCGCTCGCCGTCAAAGTGGGTAGTTGGGTATTAGATGAGGCATGCGCACAATTGGCCGCATGGCGCCGCATGGGGGCAAGGCATTTGCGCATGGGCGTTAACTTGTTTAGCGCACAATTTCACAGTGGTGACCTGGTTGAAGAGGTCAGCCATGTGCTGGCCAGACACGGCTTACCTGCCGATGCACTTGAACTCGAAATCACAGAAAACATTGCCCTTAATCAGGACGAAGTGGTGTTATCCAAGTTGCGCTTGCTCAGGCAGATGGGGGTGGGGATTGCGTTTGATGACTTTGGTACTGGTTACGCCTCACTCAGCCTGCTCAAAACATACCCTCTTACCCGCATCAAAATCGACAAAACCTTTGTGAATGGCATGCTGCAACATAAAGAGGATCACTCGGTGGTGTGCGCAACATTAGACATTGCCCAAGGCTTTGACTTGCAATCCATTGCAGAGGGGATTGAAACACTGGAGCAATACGATTACCTAAAACAACGCCACTGCGACGAAGGTCAAGGCTATCTATTCGGCAAGCCCATGCTGCCCGAGCAATTTATCAAGTTGATTTTGTAATCAATACTACCGACACAGAGCCATACTTTAGCCGGAGTTAAAGAGATTATTACACAGCATTTATCATTCAAATATAACAGGGGTAAACAACATGAAACTACTTCAAAAACTCGCTGGTGAACACGCCGCCTTACCCGCTAAATTTTCAGCAAGCACCATGCTGCTGGCTGGTGTCGGCGGTATGGTCGCCATCAGTCTTGTTGCGCTATTGAGTGCACAGCTCGACCAGTTGTGGGTGCTGGGTTCGTTTGGGGCGTCATGCGTGATTCTGTTTGCCTACCCGGATGTGCCATTCGCCCAACCCAGAAACGTCATCGGTGGCCACTTTCTGAGTTCACTCATTGGTTTGCTGGCCGTTTCACTGTTAGGCACACCATGGTGGGCACTGGGCATCGCCGTTGGCTTGACCATTGCCGCCATGATGTTGACCCGTACCGTACACCCACCCGCAGGCTCCAATCCTGTGATTGTTTGGCTGGCTGCCAGTCACGGTCAGTTTAGCTGGCAGTTTTTATGGTTTCCTACCTTGTTTGGCGCCATCATGATCACCAGCGTGGCGTTGGTATATAACAACCTGACGCGCGAGGGGAAATACCCAAAATACTGGTTTTAAACAGTTTCTAATCGTGTTGAACGGGCTGGTCACTGCCAGCCAAGTGCCGCTCAATAAAACGGTGCCTGCGTTATACCTAGAGGCGAAAGAGTTTGCACAAATGCCAGAGGTGTTTGCCACCAGCTTTATGGTGGGGTTTCTAGAATGGGCCTGTATTTAAGCCATTGTGCCGTATTTAAATTGGCCTCATGAACAAAGCTTAGGTACACATATCAGCATCAGCCATCTGGCTCCCATGATGGCGTAGTTGTGATTGCCAAAGGTAGCTATCAGCGGGTAGTGATGCAACGTGAACGGTTAGATGCAAAATTGACGCTAAAAATGAAGGCAAATAGTGGTGTGAATTAAATAAAATTTACAGAAGATTGGTTATTGGTTAAATAACGTATAAGGCTCAAACAACCAATAAAGTTCAAATTTAATTGGGATATAATCAAACAAATTCTGTATTTATTCGAAGGTGTGGTTGAGGGGCATGCAGTTAATATCACCTGATTGGGACCGTGAAACTAAGTCATCTTTTTTAGCATGGGAGCCTTCAAAGTCTCTGATTAGGACTCTCAGGCTGTATCAAAAGCATCGCGCATCAAATCGCATGCATTCAAAACTACTGTGCAAGTGGTATGCTTTTTTTCATAAGTTTTGGTCTGTCATTACCGGCGCGGATATCCCATTAAATTCACTTATTGGTGGTGGCCTATTGCTCCCTCACCCTAATGGCATCGTCATTCATCCGAAAGCTAATATTGGTATAAATTGTCTCATTTTTCAGCAAGTCACCATTGGTGGACTCGATGATACAGGTCTACCTACCATAGGCGCACATGTAGATATTGGTGCTGGCGCGAAAATTATCGGTCCAGTTACTATAGGTGACCATGCTAAAATCGGTGCAAATGCTGTGGTATTGTGTGACGTTCCAGCCGGTAAAACCGCAGTGGGTGTACCCGCTAGAGTCATTCGCTAACACAGTATTTTTGAAATAAAAATAATCTACACCAATGCCGTTCAGGTTGTGTTTATTTGACTTAGTGTTGAATACAAACGACAACGCATGTACTTAACCTGTTGGACTATCCATTCAACAACGCTATCTCATTCTGGATAACCGTATTTTACGACCTCAGCTTACTAACACTGCTAAGTGTGCCGACAAACATCATTTGGGTTGGATTTAACATATGTCAAAAATAGGCTATTTTGTTCCAGAGTTTCCAGGACAAACGCATAATTTTTTTTGGAGAGAAATTGCTGAGCTCAAGAAATTAGGGGTTACGCCAAACATTATCTCTACACGGCTGCCACCAAAGGGGATCATCTCTCCATCATGGTCTGAGCAAGCCATTAGCCAAACTTCCTATCTTTATCCCTTAAGTTTGACTGATGCGGTATTTAGTCTATTTCGCTTGCTGTTCTCGCACCCTAAAAAATGGATCAAGTGTTTTAACATCATTACGCATGCAGATGGTTTGGGTGTTAGTGGTAAATTAAAGCTACTCCTCTTACTGCCTTTTGCTATCAAATTAGCCAAGTTTGCCCGCCAGCAAGGGTGGCATCATGTGCATGTTCACTCTTGTGCCAACGCTTTAAATATCGCAATGTTTGCAAGTATTTTTTCTGAAATCACTTACAGTCAAACACTGCATAATCCAATTGCAGTGTATGGGGGTAATCAAAAAAACAAGTGGCAGTATTCCTCATTCGGATTTGTAATCACCGAAAAAATATTGACTGAAATTAAGACGGGCTTATCCGGTTATCTGCCAGAGAACGTGTCGCTGGCGCCCATGGGCTGTGATGTTGAAAAATTCAAGAGGACAGGCCCATATCGGCCTTTTGATAGCAAGATGGGTGAACTGACCATCTTCAGTTGTGGCCGCTTAAATTATGGCAAAGGCTTTATTTATCTGTTTGCGGCAGTGAAGGAGCTGATTTCTCGCCAAGTGAAGGTCAGACTACTAGTCGCTGGAGAAGATGATCATGGCGGAACCGGTTATCGAAAAGAACTTGAAAAGTACATTGCTGAGCACTCACTGGGGCATTACATCACTTTGTTAGGCTCCCAAAGTGAGGAGTCAATTATTCAACATTTAGATTCATGTCATGTTTTCGTACTTGCTAGCCTTGCAGAACCGTTGGGGGTGGCAATCATGGAAGCAATGTCGATGGAGGTGCCGGTAGTGGCAACAAATGCTGGCGGCGTACCCGAGTTAATTGAGCATGAAATTGATGGTGTTCTGGTTAAGCCTGAGTCATCGACAGCCATCGCTGGAGCTTTATTAAACATTGCCAATCAGCCTGAGTTTGCGTTACAGCTGTCAAAAAATGCTAGAAAAACAATTCTTGCCAACTTTCAAAGCACTCGTAGTGCAGGCGAATTGGCCAAAATGCTTAATCTTCATTAGGTAGAATAAGTTTGAATGTATCGGTTTAGCTTATTCTGAGTATGCAATTATTAAGATTTAAAGCTTCAATAATTTTTAAAATGCAACCTAATTTCAACTGCTCGCAAAGTTAACTTTGACTATTAAATAAGTTTTTAATTAAATA
>CAYYBN010000052.1:0-10273 GCA_964470225.1 uncultured Methylotenera sp.
GTAAATAACCGCTTGCGCAGAGCACGTAAAACCCGTGCCAAAATCGCCGAGTTGAAAGTGACACGTTTGAGTGTACATCGCACTAATACCAACATCTACGCACAGATCATTGCTGAAACTGGCGATCGCGTATTGGCGAGTGCATCCACCGTTGAGGCTGAAGTGCGTCAACAACTGAAAAGTGGTGCTAACGTCGAAGCCGCAACCCTGATTGGCAAGCGCATTGCAGAAAAAGCTGCAAAAGCTGGTATTACGACAGTTGCATTTGATCGTTCAGGCTACAAGTATCACGGTCGTATCAAGGCTTTGGCTGACGCTGCCCGTGAACATGGTCTCAAATTCTAAGGGTGAGATAAAGAATGGCTAAAGATATTGAACAACAGCAGCAAACCGACGGTTTGCGCGAAAAGATGATTACCGTTAACCGTGTAAGTAAAACGGTTAAGGGTGGTCGTATCATGAGCTTCGCTGCACTCACTGTGGTTGGTGATGGCGATGGCGCTGTCGGCATGGGTAAAGGCAAGGCGCGTGAAGTGCCAGTGGCTGTACAAAAAGCCATGGACGAAGCCCGTCGCAGCATGGTGAAAGTGAACCTGAACAACGGTACCTTGCATCACGCAGTGACTGGTGTACACGGTGCAGCTAAAGTCTTGATTCAGCCTGCTTCTGAAGGTACCGGTATCATTGCCGGTGGTGCCATGCGCGCGATTTTTGAAGTGATGGGCGTGACCAACGTGGTTGCCAAGAGTATTGGTTCTACCAATCCATACAACCTGGTACGTGCCACATTGAACGGTTTGGCTGCCATGAATACCCCGGCTGAAATTGCTGCCAAGCGTGGCAAGACCGTAGAAGAAATCAGAGGTTAATCATGGCAAAAGCGAAAAAAGAAAACGCTACCCTGAAGGTAACGTTGGTAAGAAGTTTGATTGGTCGTATTGAAGCTCACAAAGCCACTGTGCGTGGTTTGGGTTTGCGTCGTATGCACCACACTGTGGAAGTGCTGGACACTCCAGAAGTTCGCGGCATGATCAATGCAGTGAGCTATCTCTTAAAGGTTGAATAATCATGCAATTGAACACGATTAAGCCTGCTGAAGGCGCAAAAAAAGCTCCACGTCGTTTGGGTCGTGGTATCGGCTCTGGTTTGGGTAAAACCAGTGGTCGTGGTCACAAAGGTCAGAAATCTCGTGCCGGTGGTTTCCACAAGGTTGGCTTTGAAGGTGGTCAAATGCCTTTACAACGTCGTTTGCCTAAACGTGGTTTCAATTCTTTGACACAAGCAGATACAGCGCGTATTCGCACCAGTGAATTGGCATTGGCAAATGTTGAACTGGTAGATATTTTGGCTTTGAAAGCGGCAAAACTGGTGCCTGCCACTGCTAAAGCGGTCAAAGTTTATCTGTCAGGTGAAGTGACTTCCAAAGTGCAGGTTCAAGGTTTGTTGTTGACTAAAGGTGCCAAAGCTGCCATTGAATCTGCTGGCGGCAAGGTACTTGAAATTTAATTGTTGTAAGAGAGTATCAGCTTGGCACAGGATAATATTTTAGGTTCCGTAGGCAAACTGGCTGAACTAAAAAGCCGTTTGTGGTTCTTGTTGGGCGCATTGATTGTTTATCGATTAGGTGCCCATATTCCAGTGCCGGGCATTGATCCCACGGTATTAAAGCAGCTCTTTGATACACAAAAAGATGGTATCTTGGGTATGTTTAATATGTTCTCTGGTGGCGCATTATCTCGCTTCACCGTGTTTGCGCTTGGGATCATGCCATACATTTCTGCCTCGATTATCATGCAGTTATTGTCGGTAGTTTCACCTCAACTTGAGCAATTAAAAAAAGAAGGTGAAGCAGGCAGACGTCAGATTACCAAGTACACACGATACGGAACTGTGTTGTTGGCAACATTTCAGGCTTTAGGGATTGCCATCGCACTTGAAGGTCAAGCAGGTTTGGTGTTAGATCCTGGATTTGCATTTCGTATAACCGCAGTAACCAGCTTGGTGTGCGGTACGATGTTCTTGATGTGGTTAGGAGAGCAAATTACAGAACGCGGTATTGGTAATGGTATTTCTATTATTATTTTCGCCGGTATTGTTGCAGGTTTGCCACATGCAATTGGCAGTACATTAGATTTAGCCAAAACGGGTGCGTTCTCTATACCGTTGGTAATGTTTTTGTTTGTGGCTGTAATTTTAGTTACGGCACTAGTGGTGTTTGTAGAGCGAGGACAGCGTAAAATTACCGTCAATTACGCCAAGCGTCAGGTTGGTAATCGGATTTATGGAGGCCAATCAACACACCTTCCTTTGAAGCTAAACATGTCTGGTGTGATTCCACCGATATTCGCTTCGAGTATCATTTTGTTCCCTGCTACCCTTGCCGGATGGTTTGGTTCTAGTGAACGGATGTATTGGCTTAAGGATGTGAGTGCAAAGCTATCTCCGGGCCAACCGCTATACATTCTGTTATTCACATTGGCTATTTTGTTTTTTGCATTCTTTTATACGGCATTGGTATTCAATCCTAAGGAAACCGCAGATAATTTGAAAAAAAGCGGTGCCTTCGTACCCGGCATACGTCCTGGTGAACAAACTGCTAAATATATAGATCGTATTATGGGTAGATTGACTTTGATTGGAGCGTTGTATATTACGCTTGTCTGTCTATTACCAGAATTTTTGATATTAAAATTTAATACACCCTTTTATTTCGGCGGTACCTCACTGTTGATTATTGTGGTAGTTACCATGGATTTTATGACACAAGTTCAATCTCACTTGATGTCACAGCAATATGAAGGCTTGTTAAAAAAGGCAAACTTCAAAGGTACTGGTCGGTAATATGGCTAAAGAAGATCGTATTGAAATGCAAGGCGAGATTCTTGAAAATCTGCCAAATGCTACATTTAAGGTAAAACTAGAAAACGGTCACACCGTACTTGGATATATTTCTGGAAAAATGCGTATGCATTACATTCGCATTTTACCGGGTGACAAAGTCACGGTAGAAATGACTCCTTATGATTTAACCCGTGCGCGAATTACATTCCGCGCCAAATAACTGGATTTTGTAAAGGAAATAACAGGAGAGTTCGTGCATCAGTTAAAACATTGTGCCGTAACTGTAAAGTTGTAAGACGTCGTGGTGTGGTTCGTATTATTTGTACTGACCCTCGTCACAAACAGCGTCAAGGTTAATATAAACGATGGCTTGTGAAAAGTTCGCTACATTGATATAATAGTCGGCTTTCTTTTCTACGCACATGCCAAATCGCATTAGACGATTGATTATTGGAGTTTAAGTATGGCTCGTATTGCCGGGGTAAATATCCCAAATCACAAACATGCAGAAATTGCTTTGACCGCTATTTATGGGATTGGCCGTACAACGGCACAAAAGATTTGTGCGTCTGCGGGCATTCTCACAAGCACCAAGGTAAAAGACTTGAGCGATGCTGAAGTCGAAAAGTTACGTGATGAAGTGGCCAAATTTACTGTAGAAGGTGACTTGCGTCGAGAAGTTACTATGAATATCAAGCGTTTGATGGACTTGGGCTGCTATCGCGGTATTCGTCATCGTCGTGGTCTGCCAGTGCGTGGTCAACGTACCAAAACCAATGCACGTACACGCAAAGGCCCGGTCAAAGCCATTAAGCAATCGAAATAATCTTTTATTGAACATCAGTAGATATTAAGGACAGTACAACATGGCAAAAGCTAATGTACGCGTTAGAAAAAAAGTTAAAAAGAACATTGCCGAGGGTATTGCTCACGTGCACGCTTCTTTTAACAACACGATTATTACAATCACCGATCGTCAAGGCAATGCATTGTCATGGGCTACTTCTGGTGGTCAAGGTTTTAAAGGTTCACGTAAGAGTACCCCTTTTGCTGCACAGGTTGCGGCTGAGGTGGCTGGTAAATCTGCGCAAGAGTCCGGTGTGAAAAACCTAGAAGTGCGCATCAAGGGTCCAGGTCCAGGTCGTGAATCAGCTGTACGTGCGTTGAATGCTGCCGGTTTCAAAATCACCAGCATTACAGACGTGACACCGGTACCACACAACGGTTGCCGTCCACCGAAAAAACGCAGAATTTAATTCATTCGCATCGCACTCGCGTATCGATTACTGGAGAACTATCTTGGCTAGAAATTTAGACCCTAAATGCCGTCAATGCCGTCGTGAAGGTGAAAAGCTGTTTCTGAAAGCTGAAAAATGCTTTACAGACAAATGCGCGATTGAAAAGCGCAACTTCGCACCAGGTCAGCATGGTCAGCGCCGTAACTCGCGTCTGTCAGACTACGGCGTTCAATTGCGTGAGAAACAGAAAGTACGTCGTATTTACGGTGTTCTTGAAGCCCAATTTCGTACCTATTATGCTGAGGCTGATCGTCAAAAAGGCATTACTGGTGAAAACTTGTTACAGCTGCTTGAGTCCCGCCTAGACAATGTTGCTTTTCGCATGGGTCTGGCTGGTTCACGCTCTGAAGCTCGTCAAGTAGTCCGTCATAATAGTATTTTAGTTAACGGTAAACGCGTCAATATACCTTCCTATCAAGTAAAGGCTGGTGATATTGTCAGTGTAACTGAAAAGGCAAAAGCGCAATTGCGTATAAAAGCAGCCGTTGAAGCAGCTGAACAACGTGGTTTCCCCGAGTGGTTGGAAGTAGACGTCAAGGCATTAACTGGTAAATACAAGGCTAAACCTCAGCGTGATGAGTTGCCTGCTACCATTAATGAGTCATTGATTGTTGAATTGTACTCCAAGTAATCACTTAGCTTAGGCTAAGGTTTATTTGTTGAAATCCAATTAACTCAAGGAAAAGTATGCAAAATAACCCTACTGAATATTTAAAGCCGCGTGTTGTTGACGTAGAGGTGATTACTCCCCTTCGTGCTCGCGTGACTTTAGAGCCCATGGAACGTGGTTTCGGTTATACATTGGGTAATGCTCTACGTCGTGTCTTATTGTCTTCTATTCCAGGTTTTGCCATTACGGAAGTGAAGATTGATGGTGTTGTGCATGAGTATAGTACGCTTGAAGGTGTGCAAGAAGATGTGGTTGATATTTTACTCAACCTGAAGTCTGTGGCTCTGAAGTTACATAACAAAACTGAAACTATTTTAGTTCTCAACAAAACAGGTGAAGGTGTTGTAACTGCTGGTGATTTTGATGTGGGTCATGATGTTGAGATTGTGAATCCAAGTCATGTCATCGCTCATATTACTAAAGGTGGCAAGCTCAATTTGGAAGTCAAAATTGAGATGGGACGTGGTTATCAGCCAGTGCCGGCCCGCCAAAAAGCGAGTGATGAAGATCGAGTTCTTGGTTTCATGATGGTCGATGCCTCTTTCAGTCCAATAAATAAAGTGAGTTATCATGTTGAAATTGCACGTGTTGAACAGCGCACCGATCTTGATAAACTGATTATGGATGTTGAGACCAACGGCATTATCGAGCCAGAACAAGCTATCCGAGATGCTGCTCGTATTTTAATTGGTCAATTGTCGGTATTTGCTAACTTAGAAGGTGCTTCAGCGGATGTTGAAGTGAAAGCTGCGCCTCAGGTAGATCCAATCTTGTTACGTCCAGTTGATGATTTGGAATTAACAGTACGTTCTGCCAATTGCCTTAAAGCTGAAAATATTTTTTACATTGGTGATTTAATACAACGTACTGAAAATGAGTTGCTGAAAGCCCCTAACCTGGGTAGAAAATCGTTGAATGAAATTAAAGATGTGCTGGCCTCCAAAGGCTTGACACTGGGAATGAAGCTGGAAAACTGGCCACCGGTCGGTTTGGAAAAAGCGTAATTTCTGAACAAATAAATACTTAAGGAAGTTACTATGCGTCACGGTAATAGCAATCGTAAATTGAACAGAACCAGCAGCCATCGTGCTGCTATGTTCCGCAACATGGTCACCTCATTACTGCGTCATGAAGTGATTAAAACCACTTTACCTAAGGCAAAAGAGTTGCGTAAATATGCAGAGCCTCTGATTACCTTGGGCAAAACTTCAACATTGGCGAATCGTCGTTTGGCTTTCAGCCGATTGCGTGACCGTGACATTGTCGGTAAGTTGTTTGGCGAGTTGGGTCCACGTTACAATGCACGTAATGGTGGTTATCTGCGTATTCTTAAGTGTGGTTTTCGTAATGGCGATAATGCACCGATGGCATTTGTCGAGTTGGTAGACCGACCCGATGTGACTGAAGTAGCAGCCGCGGAATAACCTGCATAATAAAAAAGCCAGCAATTGCTGGCTTTTTTTCGTCTACATTGTCAGTTCACCATTCGCCGTAAAGCGTCAATTTTTTCTATATCAAATGGCCAGTTTAACGCGTACGCGTTGCAATCTGCATGCACAAGTATAGGTATCAACAATCCGTACTTTTCCAGTAATGCATGGTCATCACTAATATCCACCTCCTTCACTGCAATTCCAGCTTGATGACACACATTGATTGCTAACTCACATAAGTGACATCCTACTGTGCCATATAAAGTCCACGGGGTGTTCATAAAGTGCTAGGTGGTGTTATCAACGCTTTGTACAATAGGGAGTATATTAAATCAGTAGTGACCGATTTGGATGTGGCATGAGTGATATTTCTAAAAAAGAAGAGGGCTTACAGGAAAATAAGGAAAGCCTAGGAGAAACCCTGCAGCAGGTGATGCATTTGCTTGACAAGCATAAACTGGTCGAGTATGTGGTGCACAAACAGGCAATGCCCAACCATAACTTAGTTGAACATCTGGTTCACAAACAAAATTTATCCGCCCTACAGCACAGACTGGAAAAGCTGCACCCAGCTGACGTTGCCTATATTCTTGAAGCATTACCCTTGGATGACCGTCTCATGGTGTGGGATCTGGTCAAAGCCGAGCGCGATGGCGAAATTCTGTTAGAAGTGTCGGATGCTGTTCGGCAAACACTCATTGCCGACATGGATAGCGAGGAGTTGCTGGCGGCTGCCGAGCAACTCGACACCGACGAACTGGCGGATCTGGCGCCTGACCTGCCCAAGGATGTGTTGCAAGACTTGATGTACAGTCTGGACTCTCAGCACCGCGAGCGTTTGCAATCGGCACTGTCCTATCCCGAAAATACTGTTGGTGCAATGATGGACTTTGATATTGTCACCATTCGGGATGATATAACCTTGGAAGTGGTATTACGTTACTTGCGTCGTTTATCCAACCTCCCGGATCAAACCGACAAACTATTCGTGGTAAATCGTGATGATATTCTGCAAGGTGTGCTGCCGCTCAAGCGCCTGCTACTGGGTGACCCGGATACTAAAGTAGTGGAAATAATGGCGACCGATGCAGTTACCTTTCACCCTGAAGATTTGGCTGACCAGGCGGCCATGGCATTTGAGCGCTACGATCTGGTGACTGCGCCGGTGGTGGATAACAATCGCAAGCTGGTAGGTCGTGTGACGGTGGATACGGTCATGGATATTATCCGCGAAGAAGCGGAAGCCGACATGCTATCCATGGCCGGTTTGCGTGAAGAAGAGGACTTTTTTGCATCGGTATGGAAATCAGTACAAAACCGCTGGGCGTGGCTAGCGATTAATTTAGTCACTGCCTTGATCGCTTCACGCGTCATCGGCTTGTTTGAAGGCAGTATCGAAAAAATTGTTGCTTTAGCGGCTTTGATGCCGATTGTGGCAGGCATAGGCGGTAATTCAGGTAACCAAACCACCACCATGATTGTGCGTGGCCTCGCACTCGGTCAAATTTCCGGCTACAACATGCGTTCCCTGCTGAAAAAAGAAATGGGCGTGGCTTTGCTTAATGGCGTGTTGTGGGGAGGTGTGCTTGGATTGATTGCTTTTTGGATCTATCACAGTCCATCGCTAGGATTGGTGATGATGGCGGCAATGACGCTCAATTTATTGCTGGCGTCGATTACAGGCGTCACTATCCCCTTGGTCATGAATAAACTAGGTCGCGATCCTGCCATGGGCTCCAGTGTGATGATTACGGCCATGACGGATAGCGGCGGTTTTCTAATATTCCTCGGACTGGCAACCATATTCCTGCTTTAATCCAAGCCGACCTATAAATATGGATAACACGCGCCCCATGCAGAAAATATTTACAACCCATGAATAGTGAAATCGCACAAATTTGGCAAGAGATTGTGGTGGACCTGACCACAAAGTCTGCGCTATGGCAATTGTTAGTCATTCTGGCCGTGCTCAGCCTCGCTGCGTTGTTCAATTGGCATTTACGCAAACAAACGGCCAAAGGCAAAATCAATCCTTTATACAAATTATTGCTGGGTGGCATCGAGCGTTTGTTCTTTCCTTTTGCTGCCTTTGCTATGCTGATGTTGGCCCGCTATGCCCTGATCGATTATATGCATGTGGGTATGCTGCGGCTGGCGGCACGTATGCTATTGGCCATGGTGTTTATTCGCTTGCTGGTGTATGTCGTGCGCTATGTGTTTTCGCCTAGCCCATGGTTGCAATCGTTTGAGCGCATTATTGCATGGAGTATCTGGGGAGTGGTTGCCTTGCATTTAAGCGGATTTCTTGACCCGGTACTGCTGATGTTGGAGGACGTGAAGTTCAGGGTTGGCAAACAATCGCTTAACTTGCTGCTATTGCTGCAAGGCGCATTGACCATCGTAGTGACCATGTTGGTGGCGCTTTGGCTGAGCCGCATGTTGGAGTTACGCCTGATGGCTGCACAAAATATCAGTGGTAATTGGCGCGTCATTATGGTCAAGCTGGTACGCATGGTGGCCATTATGGTGGCCTTACTGATGTCCATGGCGGCCGTCGGCATCGATATCACCATGCTTTCAGTATTTGGCGGCGCACTAGGTGTAGGCTTGGGTTTTGGTTTGCAGAAAATCGCCAGCAACTATGTCAGCGGTTTTATTATCCTGATGGATAAATCCATGCATTTGGGTGATATGGTGACCATCAGTAACCATTATGGCGTGGTCAGTGAATTACGTTCGCGTTATATGGTGTTGCGCAAAGCCGATGGTACTGAAGTAATCATCCCCAATGAAACCATGATCACCGATGTGGTGATTAACCATACCGCATCCATCCACAAAGGCAAGGCAATACTGTTGGTACAGATTAGTTATGACAGTGATCTGGATATGGCCATGCAGATATTAAAAGAGGCAGCAGACCAACATACGCGAGTAATGGATATCCCGGTAGAGGTTACCATCATAGGTTTAGTGGATAACGGAATTCAACTACAGTTGACGTTCTGGATTGCCGACCCTGAGCATGGTGGCGCACAGGTACAAAGTGAGGTGTATTACCAGATATGGCAACGATTTAAAGCCAGCCAATTTGTGATCCAGTATCCGCAACGGGAAGTGCGTATGCTGGCTTAAATGATTGTTTCGTGATTGTATTGCGGACAATAAAAAACCGGACGGATGTCCGGTTTTTTATTAAAAACTTAATTGCTTGAAACCAGCAATTATTTCAATTTGGTTTCTTTGTACATCACATGCTTACGTGCCACTGGATCAAATTTTTTGATTTCCATTTTCTCTGGCATGGTACGTTTGTTTTTAGTGGTGGTGTAAAAGTGACCTGTACCAGCACTGGATTCCAATTTAATTTTTTCGCGCATGATAGCTCCTTAAAAGGCTCAGTTGCCGGTTAGATTTTTTCGCCAGCAGCACGCAAGTCCGCTAGCACTGCGTCTATACCGTTTTTGTCGATTGTACGCAAGGCAGCGTTGGTAATGCGCAAGCTTACCCAGCGGTTTTCACTTTCTACCCAAAACTTACGGTTTTGCAAGTTAGGCAAGAAACGGCGTTTTGTTTTGTTTTGTGCGTGAGAAACATTGTTGCCCACCATCGGCTTTTTGCCGGTTACCTGACATACACGTGCCATGGTTGTCTCCAAATACTTTATCTTTCAGAAAGAGCGGCATTATAGATTGAAATGCAAGCAATGTGCAAGCAAAGATTGCACAATTCAACCGACTAATGCTTGCCAGTACTGCCAAAACCGCCGTCACCGCGGCTACTACTAACAAATTCATCTACGATATGAAAATCGGCTTGTACCACTGGCACAATCACCATTTGGGCGATGCGCTCCATCGGGTTCAAAATAAACGGCTCTTTGCTGCGGTTCCAGCACGATACCAATAATTGTCCCTGATAGTCAGAGTCAATCAGCCCCACCAGATTGCCAAGAAAAAACCCAAGATTGTGGCCAAGTCCAGAGCGCGGCAATAACAATCCCGCGTAAAAGGTGTAGTCGAGGAGGATAG
>CAYYBN010000053.1:0-2698 GCA_964470225.1 uncultured Methylotenera sp.
GGCACTGACGATGTTTTTACGCATGCCTTCGGTTTTATTCACTGCCAGCAATACCGGGCGCTGGGCACGGCGCAAGGTCTGTGCGATGCTGAATTCCTGCGGCGTTAAACCGGCACGCGCATCGACCAAAAAAATCACCACATCGGCTTCGTCAATGGCAAGCAGGGTTTGTTTGGCCATTTCCTTGAGGATGCCGCTATCCGCAGTAGGCTCAAAACCACCAGTATCAATCACCAGGTAGGGACGGCTCGCGCCCAGCCCTCGGCCGTAGTGGCGGTCGCGGGTCAGGCCAGGCAGGTCGGCCACAAGCGCGTCACGGGTTCTGGTCAAGCGATTAAATAGCGTTGATTTGCCAACATTGGGTCGGCCGACGAGAACGATGGTGGGCAGCATTATTTGATAGCGATGGCGTAAAGATGGCCGTCACGGGCAAAGGCCAGTAACTGATTGTTGCCGCTTGCAACCAGAGATAAAATCGGACTGTTACCGAACTGGGCACGGCCAACAAAACTGCCATCATCTTGGCTCAATAAATGTACATAACCTTCAAGATCACCTACCGCAACTACAGTGCCCAGTGCTTGCGGTACAGTCAGTAAACGGTAGCCGAGGTTACCCTGACGCCAAAAGGTTTTACCGTTGGTGTTGTCCAGAGAATAGACCGAGCCTAGTGTGTGAGACAGATATATTTTGCTGTTATCTACTGACAAACCGACATAACTGGAGATATCACGGTTCCAAATGACCTGACCACGAACACGGTCTATGGCGGCCACTTTGCCTTGATAAGCCACTGCATAGACCACTGGGCCATCAACTACCGGTAAGCTGGTGATGTCGGCGATACGTTCAATTTCAGTGACCCCTTTAGGTTGTGCTACGGTAGCTTCCCACAATAGCTTACCGTTGTCTGCGCGGATGGCAATGATTTTTCCACCAGAAAACCCTGCGTAAATGGCGCCGCCATCGACAATAATGCCAGCCTGGGTTTTCAAAGACAATGTCGGTGAAGGCCGCTCATACACCCATTTGCGACGACCATCTGCGGCATCAATCCCATAAACATGTTGATCTGCGGTACGAACAATAACAACGCCATCAAAGTAGCGGGGTTGCCCTTGTACTTCACTGCTGAGTGTGGCTGACCATAGTTTCTTGCCATTTGTGTTTAATGCAATCAGGTGACCTTTTTTGGTCCCTACTAACACCAGGCCGCCACCGCTGCCTACGGAGCTGCTGATGGTTTCTTCGAGTGAGGTGCGCCACAACACTTTGCCGCTCTCGGCGGAGAGTTGCAGAAGTTCACCTTCACTGTTAGGCAGATAAATAAATTTGTCATCCAGTAAAGGCGTGTACTGGTAACGGCCAGGATTACCAATATCAGCTGACCATAGCAGTCGTGTTTCGTAGGATGATTTGATGGGCTCAAGCTCAACGGGCGGATTGGCGGGCTCAACGCCGAACATGCTCTCACTGAGATTGTTTTTAATCTCAGTAAATGAACTGCACGCGCTTAAACACAGGACGAGGGAAAGGGATAAGGCCAACGACCATTTGCGATGCAACATTGATGAGCTGCTTTGCCAGCCGAATGTCATATCAGCCCAACGCATCTAGTTTTTGTTGGGTCAGGTAAAACAGTTTGCCTTCCGGATCCAGCGATTGCAGTGCTTTGGCATAAGCCAATTTGGCTTCAGCTGGTTTGTTTTCAGCCATGTAAATATCACCCAACATAGACTGTTTCAGGCCTCCAAAACCGGCATCATCTACTTCTGATAACGTCTGTTTGGCTTCTTTGAGCGCATTGCGAGCCATTTGCAGACCGGCAATTTCAATGGCGGCCATTTGACGTATGGCCGGCTCTTTAGCTTCTTTGACTGCCCATTGCAGTTGTGTCTCTGCTGCGGCATCTTGACCAGCTTCATGCAAGGCACGCGCAGCATACAGGGCAGCACGCCCCGCATAAGGCGTCATGGCAAATTTATCTTCAATGGCTTTCGCATCGGACAGCAGTGTTTCTGCTTTTTTTGCATCGACCTGTAACAGCGG
Organism: uncultured Methylotenera sp.; assembly: GCA_964470225.1. GTDB lineage: Bacteria > Pseudomonadota > Gammaproteobacteria > Burkholderiales > Methylophilaceae > Methylophilus. Next base: position 2,050 of record CAYYBN010000053.1, read on the forward strand.
TGTACTGACCAGGCTTTGATAGGCGGTGGAGGCTTCGTTGGCTTTGCTATTCATCCAACTTTGGTAGCCTTGCCAGCCAGCATAGACAACAATCGAAGCAAGCACCAGGCGAATGACCAGTTTGCCATTCTTGTGCCACCACGCTTTAAATTCATCTAACTGTTCTTGTTCTTCCAGATCGTACGCCATGTCATTTCCTGCTTGTTCTGTGACTGTGCCGGGCGATTAGGCCAAAGCTGCACGTCTGGCGTGGCCGGGAATCGCACTCAGCAATTGTTGTGTGTAATTTTGCTGGGGTGCATTATAAATGGTTTCTACGTTTCCTTGCTCAATTACTTTGCCTTTTTGCATGACCAGTACCTGGTCGGCAATGTGCCTGACCACCCGTAAATCATGGGTGATAAACAGGTAGCTCAAGCCCATGTCTTGCTGCAACTGCTTGAGTAATAGCAGAATCTGCGCCTGTACCGAGACATCCAGTGCCGACACTGGTTCATCGCAAATGACCAGTTTGGGTTGCAAAATCAGCGCACGGGCAATGCCGATACGCTGGCGTTGACCACCAGAAAACTGGTGCGGATATTTTTGTGCATCATCGGCTTTAAGGCCGACTTTTTCCAGCATGGCGAAGACGCTTTCCTGACGGCTT
>CAYYBN010000053.1:2708-10148 GCA_964470225.1 uncultured Methylotenera sp.
CGCCCACAATTTCGGCCACGCGCATGCGCGGATTCAACGAGGCAAACGGGTCCTGAAATACCATCTGGATCTGGCGTCTGGCCAGCCTGAGTGCGGTGGCATCCAGTGCCAAAAAGTCACTGCCATTAAACTGCACACTGCCGCTGTCCAGCGGCAGCAAGCGCATCAGGCCGCGTGCCAGTGTGGATTTGCCACTGCCAGATTCACCCACTACCGCCAGTGTTTGCCCGGCATGCAGTTGCAGGCTGACATCGTCGAGCGCATGGATGGTATTGGTTTGCAGCCCGAGCATGCCGCTACGCTGGGTGTAGGTTTTGTGTAGGTGTTTGGCGTCTAGCAGCAGCGTGCTCATGTCTATGCCTCCAGTCCTGTCTCAGTAAGCCAGTCATAGGTCATGGGTTGTAACTGCTTTTTGCCTTCGGCATCCGGCACGCAAGCCAGCAGGGCACGCGTATAGGGGTGTTGCGGCTGATTAAGTACCCTGTCAACCGGGCCTTGCTCAACCACTTTGCCACGGAACATAACAATCACTTCATCGGCAATATCGGCCACCACGCCAAAATCATGGGTGATAAACAGCATGGCCATATTTAGACGCTGTTTCAGATCGTCCAGCAGGCGCAAGACTTGCGCCTGTACTGTCACATCCAAGGCGGTAGTGGGTTCATCGGCAATCAGCAAGGCGGGCTCGCAGGCAATACTCATGGCAATCATCACCCGCTGGCGTTGACCACCGGAGAGTTCGTCCGGATAGCTATTGGCACGGCCAGGGTCTATGCCGACTTGGGTCAGTAGGGCAGCCACTTTCTGTTGCCGCTCGGCACGTGACAAGCCCAAATGTACGCTCAGCGTTTCGCCAATCTGGTCGCTGATGGTCAGTACCGGATTGAGTGACGTCATGGGTTCCTGAAAAATCATGCCGATGCGTTTGCCACGGATGGCTTGCATGTCACGGTCGCTCAGGGCGGTAATGTCTTGGCCTTCAAAGTGAATGTTGCCTTGCATACGCAGTTGTTTGGAGAGCAATTGCAAGATGCTGAGTGCGGTCAGGCTTTTGCCACTGCCAGATTCGCCAACAATACAAGTGGTTTTACCGCGTTGCAGTGTGAGCGAGACCTTATCTACCAGCAGCCGTTGTGGCTGGCTGGCGGGGGTAATGCTTAGTTGGTCGATACGGAGCAGGGCGGTCATTCGATGTTGTACACCACAGTAACCACCACGCGCGCCAGTTTGTCTATGGTCGATTTATCATAAGTACCGCCATAGCTGTTGTCACTGTCCTCGCCGCCGGTGGCTGGCAAAATATAAAACGCGCCTTGGCTGGCCGATTTCATCACGCCGACCTTGACGCCATCCTGTTTAACAAATTCGCTGGCACGGCTGCGGGCATTTTTGGTGGCCTCGGCAATTAAGGACATTTTGACTGCTTCCAGGTTGCTGACCAGAAACTCTGGGGCTTGCGAAGTAATCGGGTGATTGTCGGCACGTAAGGCCAGAATGGCCTGATTGGCTTGGGTGATTTTATTCAGTGCAGCACTGCTGATATGTACGTGCTGATAGCCTTCAAAACCGCGTTGTACCTGCCGGGGCGTGTCGCGCACATATTCTTCTTCATAATGCGGATTCAAGGTTTGCACATCGACACTGCGCGTGCTGGCATCCAAGCCTTGTTGGTCAAGAAACTGCTCTAGCACCGCGCGCTCGCGGTCTATGGCTTTCAGGGTATCCGCCTGCGTAGGCGCAACTGCTGAAATGCTGATGGTCCACTGCGCACGGTCTGCCTTGACCGGTTTTTCAGCCAAGCCTTTCACGGTAATGCTTTGCTGACTGGAGAGCGCATGCTTGGCCTGTATGCCCAGAATAAAGGCCGCCGTCGCCATGCCCAGCGCTAGCAACAGCCCCAGAATACCCATGGCATTGAACAACTGCTTTTGCTCTGACATGTATGCTCCTTTAAATATTTAAAGTTTAGCCGATGGCTGTATCGTGGCAGCGACCTGATTGATGGCCAATCGAGCTTGCTCGCCTTGCCCCAACATGGGTTTCAGGCTGATTTCACCAGCTGCCGCTTCGTCATCGCCTAAAATAGCCGCATAACGGGCGCCACTGCGGTCAGCTTTTTTCATTTGCGCTTTAAAACTGCCGCCACCGGCATGCAACACGACTTTCAGGCCTTGTCCACGCAAGGCTTCGGCTATGGCAAAGGCTTTTTGTTCCGCCAGTTCACCGACATTGACCAGATAAATGTCTGGCGGGTTGCTGGTGCTGACGCCATACTCCTGCATCAATAAAAACACGCGCTCCAGACCGATGCCAAACCCGCAGGCTGGTGTGGCATTGCCACCAATCCGTTCTACCAGAGTATCGTATCGGCCACCGCCAGCAATCGTGCCTTGTGCGCCCAGCTTGGTAGTGACCCATTCAAACACGGTGCGATTGTAATAGTCGAGTCCGCGTACCAGTCGGTGGTTAATGGTATAGGCGATGCCTGCCTGATCGAGCAGGGCGCACAAGCGGGCAAAGTGCGCTTTGCTGGCTTCACCCAGACAGTCCATGAGTTTGGGTGCTACCTCACACAGGGATTGCATGCGTGGATTTTTGGTGTCGAGGATGCGCAAGGGGTTGCTATGCAAACGTCGTTTAGCATCTTCATCCAGCAGGTCGGCATGTTGCTCAAAGTAGGCAATCAGGGTTTGCCGGTATTGGGCGCGCTCGTCGGCGTCACCAATACTATTGAGTTGCAACGACACATCGCGAATGCCCAAGGCTTGCCACAAGCGCGCCAAGAGAACGATTTGTTCGGCATCTACATCCGGCCCATCAAAGCCAAACGCTTCCACGCCAATCTGATGAAACTGGCGCTGACGGCCTTTTTGTACGTTCTCATGACGGAACATCGGGCCCATGTACCATAAGCGTTGCGGGCCGTTATAGGTCAGGTTGTGTTCCACTACGGCACGTACACAACCAGCGGTGCCTTCCGGGCGCAACACCAGTTTGTCTCCATTGAGCGGGTCTTCCCAGGCGTACATTTCCTTTTCCACGATATCGGTAGGCTCACCCACACTGCGCACAAATAATTCAGTCGGCTCGACTATCGGCATGCGGATATTGTTGTAACCGTACTGCGCCAGTATCTGGCGTGCGGTGTCTTCAAGCTTGAACCAGAGCGGGGTGGCTTCTGGCAGGATGTCGTAGAAACCTTTAATCGATTGGAAAGCAAGACTCATGTTTAATCACTGTAATGGTTTAAATCGCCACAATCGGAATCACGGCAGGTTTGGCAGCACGCAGTTTGCCACCTTCGGCATAATGGGTGCGGACATAGTCGTCGACAATCTGCTGAAACTCCTGCGCAATGTGGTCGCCTTTGAGGGTGACGGTTTTTTCGCCGTCGACAAACACCGGTGCGACTGGTGTTTCACCGGTGCCGGGCAGGCTGATGCCGATATTGGCCAGCTTGGATTCGCCCGGGCCATTGACCACACAGCCCATGACCGCCACATTCAGGGTTTCTACGCCGGGGTATTGCGCACGCCATACTGGCATCTGGTTGCGTAACCAGGTCTGGATTTGCAAGGCCAGTTCCTGAAAGTAGGTGCTGGTGGTACGGCCACAGCCGGGGCAGGCGGTCACCAGTGGCGTGAACGAGCGTATGCCCATGGTTTGCAGTATTTCTTGGGCTACAACCACTTCTTTGGTGCGCGATTCGTTGGGTTCAGGCGTCAGCGACACACGTATGGTGTCCCCTATGCCTTGTTGCAGCAAAATGGCCAGCGCAGCGGTCGAGGCGACCACACCTTTGGAGCCCATGCCAGCCTCGGTCAGGCCCAGATGCAGCGGATATTCGCAGCGATTGGCGAGTTCGTTGTAGACCAAGACCAGATCCTGCACATTGCTGACCTTGCAGGAAATAATGATCTGGTTGGGGTCCAGCCCTAGACTGACCGCCTGTTCTGCACTTTCCAGCGCCGACTGAATCAGCGCTTCGCGCATCAGGGCGTCGGCCGATAAAGGATGGGCGGATTTGCCATTGTCGTCCATCATCTGCGCCATTTTGGCCTGATCCAGACTGCCCCAGTTCACGCCGATGCGCACGGCTTTTTTGTACTGTATGGCAGTTTCTATCATGGCGGCAAACTGCTCATCGCGCTTGCTGCCCTTGCCAACGTTGCCCGGATTAATCCGGTATTTGGCCAGTGCTTGCGCACACTCAGGATAGGCTTGTAATAATTTGTGACCATTAAAGTGGAAATCACCGACCAGTGGCACCGGACAACCCATCGCATCCAACCCCTTGCGGATGGTGGCGACTTGCGCGGCAGCCTCAGCCGAATTGACGGTAATCCGCACCACTTCGGAACCGGCTTGCCACAGTTGATATACCTGTTGAATGGTGGCTTGTGCATCGGCGGTGTCGGTATTGGTCATGCTCTGCACTACCACCGGCGCATTGGGGGTGCCATACAGGCCACCACCGACGGCGACGTGGCCGACCATGACTTGGCGGGTAGGTCTGCGATGTAACATGGTTATTTCAGCTGGACTCTGGCCACCCGACCACGGGTGGCCAGAGTCAAGTCGTAAGGTTGGTTATCAATGAACAATTGCGTGGCACTGGCATTGCCTACAATCAAGGTCAATGGCTTGTTGGCGGTGAGCAATTGCTCACCACCGGCGGGCAAAATCTGGCTAAGTATCTTCTTGCCATCGGCATCTTCCACCCGTATCCAGGATTCATCGTTGACCTTGAACTTAAGCGTGGTTTTGCCCGATTCAACCGCATTCAGTCTTTGCTCGGACACTGTGCGGCCATCTGCAGGCGTTGGCGTACTGACCACAGTTTGCGAACTGCTGGTACGCGCGGCGTCTGTCGCGCTGGCCCCAGCCGCTTGTGTTGTCACTACCGGCGTAGTTGCAGAGGATGCCGGTGTGGGTGCAACTGCGGGTGCGGGCGTAGATGAAATTGCAGGTAACGTGACAGGTGCAGAGGGCGATGCACTTGGTGGCGTGGCTTGTGACGTTGTGACCGGCGTGGCCTCAGTGCCTGTGGCTGCTGCAGTCTCGCTACTCGCAGTCGCACCAGTTTCGAGGGTCGCAGGCGGTGTTTGCGCGGTGTTGAGGGTGTCAACGGCTGCTGGATTCTGTGCACCCGCTTCAAGGCTGGCTGTTGTGGCCGGTGCATTTAATACTACTGCGTCATTTTTGGCCGTATTGGGTCGGATATGGTGATAGTAGAAATACGCCAGTATGGCCAGCAACAACCCCCATAACAGGTATTTAAGCAGTTGTGATGGTCGCGCATAGGAAGACGCTTTGGCTTCAAACACCGACTCATCTGCATTGGATTTGACGGTCAGGGCCAGGGGTGCCTCTAGTGGCACCATGGTTTGATAAGCTTGTAGTATGGGTGCCGCATCAATGTTCAACAGCCGTGCATAGTTTCGGATAAAGCCCCGCACAATGGTTTTTTGCGGTAGCTGGTCAAACGCATCCTGCTCAATGGCTTGTATCTGGTTGGTACTCAGGCGTAACTGGCGGCAGACCTCCTGTATGCTTAAGCCCTGTGCTTCGCGGGCCGATTTCAAGGCCAGTCCACATCCATGAAAGCTAACAGCAGGGGTGTACACAGGTGAAGGCTCCGCTGGCGGTGGGGTGTGCAGATTATCGGCCAGGGTCAGTTCTACTTCTGGCATATTGGCTTCGGGCTGGTGGGTCTCAGATGGGTTGACCTCTGGCTGCGCAGCACCGGCTTCGGCAGTCATGCCGTTGTTGGTCTTGCTTTTGCGCACGCGTGAGCGCTTGGCAGCGACCGGCTCGCTCGCCTGAGTTGACTGACCATGGTGTGGGTCTGTGTGATCCTCTGCCAATTTTTCTCTCCGTGATTTCTGGTTATGCTTATGTGGTGTTTTATATTTTAGCGTTTGTGTATAGTGTGCTTTGGGTTGTGATTGATGCGCGTCAATTATTTATCGCCAATGCCGCATCGCAGCTTACTCCACTGTACCTAGCTGTTTCGCTTCTTTGGTGTTGGGAAACAGTTTATACAGTTGTATACGGTACTCGCGTGCCTGATCGCGCAGTTCCAATGCCCGACTGATGCGCACTGCCAGCGCCAATGCTTCGGGTGTTGGAGCGCTATTCAAGGCATATTGCAAGTGATTCAAAGCGTTGACGCCGTCGCCCCGGGCAAATTCCAGTTGTGCCAACTGATACGCACTGGCGTGCGCAGCCGGGTCTATGGTTAGCGCTTGCAAGAAATAGCGCTCGGCTTGCGCCGGTTGCTGGTTCAGCGCAGCACACACGCCTGCATTGTGATATGCAATTTGCGGGGTTTTATACAGCGGGTTTTTTAATGCCAGCAAAAACTGTTGAATGGACGCATCATAATGGCCCTGGTCACACAAAAAGCGACCATAGTTATTGTGCGACTCGGAACTGTTGGGTTGCAATTGGATGGCGCGTTGAAAAGCCGCTTCGGCCTTGCCTTTTTCACCAAGCGCAGCATAGACCAGCCCAAGGCCATTGTAGGCCAGGGCATAGCTCGAGCTGCGCTGAATAGCGGTATTAAACTCTTCCAGCGCGACATCCAGTTGGTGAAGTCGCAGATATTCGGCACCCAGTTCGGTATGCACGCGGGCGGAATCCTGATCATTGGTCTCACGACCATGACTGGCAGGCAGGCTGGCATCCATGCCTTGAGAAGGGGTTTGCGCGCAGGCTACCATTAGCGCACACACTGCCAGCATGGGCATGCAACGAATAAGTGTGTGGCCGTTCATCATGACGATAGATGCTCTCGTGGTTGAAGGGTTAACTCTCGGGCGCGGTATTGATCGGAATGGTACGCTGCGTGCGTCTGGTTTTGTCCAGCACTTTGCCAGCCAGCTGCCCACATGCCGCGTCGATGTCATCGCCCCGGGTCTTGCGCACGGTTACCACGTAACCGGCTTGCATTAACATATCACGAAACGCGCGTACTTGCGCAGGTTTGGAGGTGCCATAGCCGCTATTCGGAAACGGGTTGAATGGTATCAGGTTGAACTTGCACGGAATGTCACCTACCGCTGCCAGTAGCTGGCTGGCATGGGTTAGCGTATCGTTGACACCTTCTAGCATCACGTATTCAAAAGTCACGAAGTCACGCGGCGCTTTCACTAAATAGCGTTCGCAGGCAGCCATTAACTGTTTAATCGGATATTTTTTGTTGATGGGCACAATTTCGTCACGCAGTGCATCGGTAGGGGCGTGTAGCGACACCGCCAATGCCACCGGGCAGTCTTCCTTCAGTCTGTCCATGGCCGGAACCAAACCGCTGGTGGACAGAGTCACGCGACGGCGACTCAAGCCATAGGCATTGTCATCCAACATAATCTGCATGGCAGTCACTACGTTGTCATAGTTGGCCAGCGGTTCGCCCATGCCCATCATCACCACGTT
>CAYYBN010000054.1:0-10117 GCA_964470225.1 uncultured Methylotenera sp.
TGGCTGTGCCGTCCATGATTGCCTACCGTTATTTCCGTGGCCGTATTGATGATTTTCTGGTGGATATGGAGCAGCAGGCCATCAAGCTGGTTGAAATCATCCACGGTGACCGCTAGTCAGTGAAGTACGGGGAACAGCATGAATTTTAAACGCGGTGTACGCGACGAAGAACTGGAAATCAACTTTATTCCGTTGATTGACGTGTTGCTGGTGATTATTATCTTTTTGATTGTCAGTGCGACTTTTTCGCGTACCAGTGAACTACAGATTAATCTGCCAACTGCTGAAGCCAATGCACCGCAGGATAAACCAGAAACCATTACGGTTGAAGTGGATGCGACGGGTCAATACACGGTCAATAGCAAGCCTGCGAATGGCGCGGTGGTGAGCGACTTGTCTACTGCGCTCACACAAGCGGCCGGGGCGCCTGGTGGTAAGGAGCCTATTATTGTGATCAATGCCGATGCCAAGGCCACCCATCAATCTGTGGTCAATATTATGGAAGCTGCCCGTTTGGCGAACCTCACCCATATTACGTTTGCCACTCAGGTGAATAGCCACTGATATGCCCAGCCAGCTATATCAGGTTTGATGCACGCTTGGAGCTAGCCAGCCCGTTTACCCGACGGGCTGTTTCATTTTTTGCTTTATTTTCTTAATTGGTTGTAATTTTCGTCTACAGAGACTATGCATGGCTCGTAAGCAAAAAGCTGATTTACCTAAAATCGTCAATCCAAAACTGTTGTACAAACGGTTATTTCTCTATGCTTGGCGTTATAAGTTTCACTTTCTGGTTTCTATGGTGGCGACCGCCATCCTGTCACTGAGCAATACTGCTTTTCTGGCTATGATTAAAAAGGTCACGGATGAAGGCTTTGTGCAACATTCGGTTGAGCAAGCCTATACCTTACCGTTGATGTTATTTGGTTTGATGCTGGTGCGGGCGATGGCCTCTTTTTTCTCGATTTACAGTCTGCGGATGGTCACGCGGCTGGTGGTTGAACTCATGCGAAAGCAGGTATTTGCCAAACTCATGCAATTGCCAGTAGCTTTTTTTGATGCGCATTCCAATGGTTCGCTGGTCGCCAAGATGACATACGATGTCGAGCGATTGTCGATTGTCGTGACCCGTTCGGCCCACAACGTGGTGCGCGATGCCCTGACCGTGGTCGGGCTGATCGCCTATATGTTGTATCTGGACTGGAAGCTGACATTGGTTTTTGCGCTGGTCACCCCGCTGATGGGCGTATATTTATCCAAAACCACGCCAAAATTAAGGGCCAATGCCAAAAAGGTCCAGCAAGCCGTAGGCGATATTACCAAGACCGCAGAAGAGGCGATTGCTGCACAACGGATTGTCAAGATTTTTGGCGCACAGCCCTTGGAGAACGCCCGCTTTGGGGAGGTGGTGGGTAAAAACCGGCAGCTCGAACTTCGCAGTGCGAGGATTTCAGGTTTAAATAGCTTTGTCATTGAGGTGTTGTCTGCATTGGCCTTAGGCTTGGTGGTGTACTATGCGTTGGGTCAGTTTACGGTGGGTGAATTTGCCGCTTTTATTGGGGCTTTGCTGATGCTGATCGCGCCCATCAAGCACATCACGTCAGCCAATGAAGATTTACAAGTTGGCTTGGCGGCAGCACAGAGCATTTTTGAAGTATTGGATTTGCAGGCAGAAACCGACACCGGTACGTTTCACACAGCCCGTGCTCATGGGCATCTGCGCTTTAATCAGGTGTCTCTGCGCTATGAACAAGCAAAGCAAAATGCCCTGAATCAGATCAATGCAGAAATTCGTGCTGGCGAAAAAATTGCGTTGGTCGGACGCTCTGGTAGTGGTAAAACCACCCTCGTCAATTTATTACCACGTTTCTACGAGCTGCAACAGGGCAGTATTCTGCTTGATGATGTGGATATACGCGATTATCAGTTGGAAAATTTGCGAGCACAGTTTTCGCTCGTCAGTCAGGACATCGTGCTGTTTAACGATACAGTATTTAACAATATTGCCTACGGGGCATTACATAATGCCAGTGAGCAGGAAGTGATGGCTGCTGCAAAAGCTGCGAATGCCTGGGAGTTTATCCAGCAGATGCCGCAAGGTCTGCAAAGCGAAATAGGTGACCGCGGTGTGCGACTCTCTGGCGGCCAGCGTCAGCGTATCGCCATTGCCCGTGCCATTCTTAAAAATGCACCGATTCTATTGCTGGATGAGGCCACCTCTGCACTGGACAGTGAATCTGAGCTGCATGTACAGGCCGCACTGGATACTTTGATGCAGGGGCGAACAACAATCGTAATTGCGCACCGACTGAGTACCGTTGAAAACGCAGACCGCATCTTGGTGATGGACAATGGCGAGATTATCGAGACGGGTAACCATCTTAGTCTGCTGACGCAAAACGGCTACTACAGCAAGCTTTACCACAAGCAGTTTCAAGACGACTGATGCTGGCGCGCTGGCTTGAACATCAGTGGCAATCACACGGCTTGGTACCATGGCTGTTGCAGCCGCTGTGTTGGCTGTTTGCCCTGGTGACAGCCATACGTCGACTGGCCTACCGTCGAGGTTTGTTGCGCAGTGTGTGCTTGCCAGTACCGGTGATTATTGTGGGCAATGTATCCGTGGGGGGGGTCGGGAAAACGCCGGTGGTGCTGGCGGTGGTCAACGCCTTGCGCGCAGCGGGTTATCAGCCCGGCATACTCAGTCGTGGTTATGGCGCTAGGCAAAGCGGGCTGGTCACCGCGAACAGCGACCCCACACAGCTGGGCGATGAGCCGGTGTTGCTTGCGCAACGTAGTGGCTGTCTAGTGAGTGTACACCCTGACCGTGTTGCCGCCGGTAGCGTCTTACTGACGGCGATGCCCGGCTGCGATGTGCTGATTTGTGACGATGGTTTGCAGCATTACCGCTTGCAACGCAACATCGAAATTGCTGTGGTACGTCGTCCCGAAGGCATAGGCAATGGTCATGTGTTGCCAGCCGGGCCATTGCGCGAACCGTTGTCGCGCTTGCAGTCGGTGGATTTGGTGATTGAGAGTGGCGATCTGCCTGTCAATCAGACTACCATCCCATGTTATTTTCTTCATTTACAACCCGGCCCATGGACGGCGGTCCATAATGAGGCATGCCACACAGACGCTGCGCATCTAAAAACACAGCCGCTGGTGGCCGTGGCCGGCATTGCCCATCCACAACGTTTTTTTGAGCGCTTGCACGCCATGGGACTGGTTTTTGAGACACAGGTGTTTGCCGACCACCACGCCTACTCACAAGCAGACTTTGCCCGCTTTGCCGGCAAGACGCTGCTCATGACCGAGAAAGATGCCGTAAAATGTCGGCGTTTGCACTTGCCACAGGCTTGGTATCTGCCTGTACAGGCAGAACTGCAACCGTATTTACACAGTCTCTCATGGCAGCAGACGCTGCTTGGTTTGCTGCAAACACATACGCATACAAAGGAAGTCCCATGAATGCCAAATTGCTGGAAATTTTAGTCTGTCCGGTGACCAAAGGTCCGCTGGTTTATAACAAAGAATCACAAGAGCTTATCTCCAAATCGGCACGGCTGGCCTATCCGATACGTGATGGTATTCCAGTCATGCTGGAAGATGAAGCCCGCCGACTGGAAGAATCCGAATACAGCACATAAACCGACATGTTTAAAGTCGTTATTCCGGCCCGTTTTGCCAGTACGCGTCTACCGGGTAAGCCCTTGCTCGACATCGCTGGCAAGCCCATGGTGATTCGTGTGGCTGAACAGGCGGCCAAAAGCCAGGCCACGCAGTGCGTGATTGCCACCGACCATGCCCCCATTTTGCAGGTGGCGGCAGCGCATGGTGTGGCCGCAGTCATGACCTGTGAACATCACCCGTCCGGCACCGATCGCATTGCCGAAGTGGTGCAGCAACTGGGCTGGGCAGATGATGAGATTGTGGTGAATGTGCAGGGCGATGAGCCGTTGATAGACCCCGCCCTGATTAACAGCGTGGCGCAAACGCTAGCCAGCGATGCACAGGCCGTGATGGCCACTGCCTGTCATGCCATACACGATGCCACCCAGTTGGAAAATCCGAATGTGGTGAAAGTGGTGCTGAACGCTCAGGGTCAGGCCCTGTATTTCAGCCGGGCACCGATACCGTATTCGCGCGATGCCGGGCAAGGCCATGCGCTGACAGCATACCGGCATATCGGCCTTTATGCCTATCGCGTCGGCTTTCTCAAGCAGTATGCCAGCCTGGCGCCCACTGCGCTCGAACAGATAGAAAGTCTGGAGCAGTTAAGAGTGCTGTACCACGGCTACCGCATTGCCGTGACGGTTACGCCACATGCACCGGCCACCGGTGTCGATACCCAAGCTGACCTCGACGCCGTGCGTGCAGTGTTTGCACAAGCTGTCTAACCTGATTTAAGGCCCAGAAAATACGCAGACGCACCAGCGAGTTAGGTGGTTGCCTATCCTTAGCCAGCCACACTGATTTTGTGTCTAGTGAAGTTAGATGAGCTATTGCCGAAACATAAAGTAAACCGCGCCCAGCATACACAACCCCGCCCACAGATAATCCCATTTCAGCGGCTGTTGCATGTAAAACACGGCAAACGGCACAAAGACCAGCAGCGTGATGACCTCTTGCAGAATTTTCAGTTGGGCCAGACTCAACTGGGAAATGCCAATGCGGTTGGCGGGAACTTGAAAGCAATATTCAATCAGGGCGATGGCCCAACTCAGCAGAATAGCCACCAGCAACGGTTTCTGGTGCAGATTTTTCAGGTGGCCGTACCAGGCATACAGCATGAACAGGTTGGCTATGGCCAGCAGTACCACCGTTTTTAGCAGCGTGAGCGACATGGGAAAAGCGGGCTAACAGATAATAAAGACCGGGTTCGCCTGGACATACCCGGTCATCATCATACTAAAGTCAAAATGCTGACGAATCAGGCACTAGGCTAGATGGCAGCCTCGCCGGTTTCACCGGTACGGATACGCAGCACTTGTTCAACATTGGAGACAAAAATCTTGCCATCACCGATTTTGCCGGTATGGGCTGATTTGATAATGGCTTCAATCGCGTCTTCCACCATGTTGTCCGCCAGAACCAGTTCTACCTTGATTTTAGGCAGAAAATCAACCACATATTCAGCACCCCGGTAGAGCTCTGTATGGCCTTTTTGACGACCAAATCCCTTGACTTCGGTCACGGTCAGCCCGTTCACACCAATGGCGGAAAGCGCCTCACGCACTTCGTCCAGCTTGAATGGTTTGATGATCGCTTCGATTCTTTTCATAGTCGCTCCAGGTTGGTTATATTGCTTATATTTTACGCATGCTGACTGTTTTATTCAAATGACAGTTGGCAGGTAATCGGATATCGGCGGTCTTTGCCAAAGCCACGCTCGGTGATACGTACGCCCACCGCAGCCTGACGCCGTTTGTACTCATTGCGGTCGATCAGGCGCGTCACACGGTAGACATCCTGACTGGCATACCCTTGGCGAATGATGGTTTCCGGACTCAGGTCCTGCTCAACATAAGCCTCCATGATGGCATCCAGAATTTCATAGGCGGGCAGGCTATCCTGGTCAGTCTGGTTATCACGCAGTTCGGCACTGGGCGCACGGGTGATGATGCGCTCGGGAATCACCGGGCTGAGGCTGTTACGGTAATGCGCCAGCCGGTAGACCAGCGTTTTCGGTACATCTTTAATCAGCGCAAAGCCACCGGCCATGTCGCCGTATAGCGTGCTGTAACCAACGGCAGTTTCAGATTTGTTACCGGTGGTCAGTACCAGATGACCAAATTTGTTGCTAAAGGCCATCAGCAGCATGCCTCGAATACGTGCTTGCAGGTTTTCCTCGGTGGTGTCGTAGGCCTTACCGGCAAATGTGTCGCTGAGTGCCTGGTTAAAGCCTGCAAACAGGTCTTTGATAGGCAAAATACGGTAGTCGACCTTGAGCGTACGGGCCATGGTTTCGGCGTCTTGCAGGCTGATGCTGGCGGTATAAGCCGAAGGCATCATAATGGCACTGACGCGGTCAGCCCCCAGTGCATCGACGGCAATTGCCAGCGTCAGCGCCGAGTCTATGCCGCCAGATAAACCAAGCACCACGCCGGGAAAACGGTTTTTTTGTACATAGTCTTGCAAGCCCAGTGTCAGCGCCTGATACACCGAGGCTTCCAATGTCAGGGCCGGGGCAATGTCGGCGGCCTGCGGCTTGCCTTGTTGCAAGGTGACATAGCCGAGCGTGGCGCTGAAGGCGGGCAGTTCCGCCATCAATTCACCGCTGGCATTCATGCAAAATGAGCCCCCATCAAACACCAGTTCATCCTGCCCCCCGACCATATTGGCATACACCATGGGCAAACCGGTTTCGCGGATACGGTCGCGCAATACCTGATGGCGTGTCCGCTGTTTTTGCATGTGAAACGGTGAGGCATTGATGGTCAGCAAGACTTCGGCGTTTGCCTGCATGGCCAGCAAGGCCGGGCCCGGCTCCCAACTGTCAGCACATATCAGTACGCCATAGCGCACGCCATGCCACTCGAACACCAGAGGGGTGTGCCCGGCGGTAAAATAGCGTGCCTCATCGAACACGCTGTGGTTGGGCAAAATTTGCTTGAGGTAGGTGTGTACACATTTGCCGGAGTGTATGACCGATGCTGCGTTATAACGCTGCTGCTCAATCTGGTGCGGATGGCCGACGATAACGGCCATGTCGGCAGGCAGGTGTTGTGTCAGCCAGTCCAGCCAGCGCTGATTGGCGACGTAAAAGTCTTCCCGGAACAGCAGGTCTTCCGGCGGGTAGCCGCATAGGGCCAATTCTGGCGTTAGCAGCATACGTGCGCCCTGTGCATGGGCTGCACGCGCGCAGGCCACAATGTGGGCGGCATTGGTCTGCATGGCGCCCACCATGCTGTTCATTTGGGCGATCGCCAGTTTCATAGGGGGTTTCAGGGTTGGCTGGCAGCTGTTTTAAGCAGGTCTACCAGCGCCGGATTTTGGGTTTTCAACGCGTACACATAGGCGGTTAAACCATACTGGTCACGCTTTTTGTTGTTGGCCTCATGTTCAAGCAGTAACTTAACCATGTCTGGCGAGTTATTGCTCACCGCCAGATGCAATAGCGGTGTGCCCTCACTGTCCGTATGGTTTGGGTCAGCCTTATATTTGAGTAGCACGCTGGCCACATCCAACTGGTTTTTTTTCACTGCCCAGGTCAGCGCTGTCCACTCCTGCTCGTCTTCGGTTTCAACGTTGGCACCATGCGTCACCAGATATTCTACTGCCGGGCTGTGGCCTTCACGCGCGGCAATCATCAACGCCGTGGTGCCCAGCTTGTCTTTCAGATTAGCGTCGGCACCATTGCTAAGTACGGCAGTGAGGGTGGGTACATCGCCACTTTTTGCGGCATACATCAGCACGGTTTTACCATCACTGGCACGCACATTGGCATCAAAGCCACGCGCAATGATCAGGCCTACAATCTCGCTAAAACCGGAAGTGGCTGCCAAGCCCAGCGCACTCCAGCCAGCCGGGTCACGTGCTTTGACATCCGCGCCTTTTTCCAGCAAGGCTTTGACGGCATCGAGATTATTTTTCTTGGCGGCAAACATCAGTGCGGTCCAGCCACCCCTGTCTTTGGCATTGATGTCAGCACCGTGCTCAACCAATAAACGAATAATCTCGGCGCGGTTTTTACGTGCCGCATACATCAGCGGCGACAGTTTATCGGCATCCACCACATTGGCATTGGCACCGCTTTTGAGCAGGGCTTTGACCGTGACAGCATCGCCCTTGGCCGCGGCAATCATCAGATAGCTGATGTTATTGTCATTGTTATTTTGCGCGGCTTCCGGCGCAGGAGCTGCAAGCAATGGCAGGCTGGCGCTCAAAGTTAGCAGGCCGCTTGCCAACAGCGTAAACAGAGTCAAAGGCCAACGTGCGTTCATGTATGCTCCAAGGTTATGCATGCAGTTTAAGCTGGTGCGGCGCGCTGTATAGCCGCCAAAACGGCTTGTCCAAGACCGGCCGGTGAATCGGCTACCACACAACCTGCGGCTTCCAGCGCGGCGATTTTATCTTCTGCCTTGCCCGAGCCACCTGAAATAATCGCCCCGGCATGGCCCATGCGCTTGCCTTTGGGCGCAGTCAACCCGGCGATATAGGCGGCCACCGGTTTGGTTACATGGTGCTTGATGTAATCAGCCGCGGCTTCTTCATCACTGCCGCCAATCTCACCGACCATGATAATGGCTTCGGTTTCGGCATCCTGCTGGAATAATTCCAGACACTCGATAAAGTTTAAGCCTTTGATTGGGTCGCCACCAATCCCCACACAAGTGGTTTGACCCAAGCCCAGCGCTGTGGTTTGATGAACCGCTTCATAGGTCAGCGTACCGGAACGTGACACCACACCCACCTTACCACGCTGGTGGATGCTGCCTGGCATGATGCCGATTTTGCATTCGCCCGGCGTAATCACGCCAGGGCAGTTGGGGCCGATCAGTTTGGTACCATTGGCGCGTAGTGCGGCCTTGACGTTCAGCATGTCCAACGCCGGGATGCCTTCGGTAATACACACGATCAATTCAATCCCGGCATCAGCCGCTTCGAGGATGGAGTCCGCCGCAAACGGTGGCGGCACATAAATCACACTGGCGTTGGCCTCGGTTTCACGCACCGCTTCACGCATGGTGTTAAACACCGGCAGGTTCAAATGCGGCTGACCACCTTTGCCCGGTGTCACGCCGCCTACCATTTGCGTGCCATAAGCCAGCGCCTGCTCGGAGTGGAAGGTGCCTTGTTTGCCGGTAAAGCCCTGGCACAAGACTTTAGTGTCTTTGTTGACGAGGATGGCCATTATTGCACCGCCTTTACGGCTTGTTGGGCGGCATCGGTCAAGCCTTCTGCCGAGATGATATTGAGGCCGCTGTCACGCAGCATTTGTTTGCCCAATGCGACGTTGGTGCCTTCCAGACGCACCACCACCGGAATCGTCATGCCGACTTCTTTCACCGCTGTGATAATGCCGGTGGCAATGATGTCGCAACGCATAATGCCGCCAAAAATATTCACCAATATGGCTTGCACATTGGGGTCAGCCAATATGATTTTAAACGCCTTGGTCACGGTTTCGGCGGTGGCGCCCCCCCCCACATCGAGGAAGTTGGCTGGCATGCCGCCGTGCAGTTTAATCAGGTCCATGGTGGCCATGGCCAGTCCGGCACCGTTGACCATGCAGCCGATATTACCATTCAGGGCAATATAGTTGAGGCCGCTATGGTGGGCTTCGGCTTCCTTGGCATCGTCCTGCGACCAGTCGCGTATTTCGGCAAACTGCTTTTGCCGATACAAAGCATTGTCATCCACCGTCATCTTGCAATCCAGCGCTACCAGCTTGCCTTCGGCAGTCACTACCAGCGGGTTGATTTCCAGCAAAGATAAATCATTGTCTTTAAATAACTTGTACAGACCTTTAGCCAACTTAGTGAACGCGGCAATCTGGTCGCCCGCCAGCCCCAGCCCAAAGGCTAGATTGCGCGCCTGATAATCGACCAGACCATTGAGCGGGTCGCACACTTCTTGCAGTATCTTGTCCGGCTGGGTGGCGGCAATGTCTTCAATGTCCATACCGCCCGCGCTGGAAGCAATCATCACCACACGTTCCAGGGTGCGGTCTACCAGCATGGATAAATACAGTTCACGCGCAATGGGTAAAGTTTGTTCGACCAGTACCTGATGCACGGGTTGGCCATCAGGCGCGTTTTGATAGGTGACCAGACGTTTGCCGAGCAGGCTGCCTGCCACATTTTGTGCCTCATGCGCGGATTTCACCACTTTGACGCCACCGGCTTTACCACGGCCACCAGCATGCACCTGCGCTTTGACTACCCAGGCCTGACCACCAATTTCACGGGTGGCCGCGGCGGCCGCTTCTTCGGATTGAACGACCAGACCGGTCGGGATGGCCAAACCGTATTTTTGCAAGAGCTGTTTGGCCTGATCTTCGTGCAGAGTCATGAAAACGTTTAGAGGATGATTAAGTGGCTATTTTCGCGCAAATGGGGCTGGAGAGCTAGCGACAGGCCAAAAACACCGCGCCAGGGCGCGGATATTTTTT
>CAYYBN010000055.1:0-9502 GCA_964470225.1 uncultured Methylotenera sp.
GCCAACACAAGTAAACACATCATCGGCTTCGTCTAGCGGAATCGTGCCATCTGCCACACAATCCATCACAGCCATGGCCACACCACGTTGTGCCGGACCAAACATTTGTACCGCCTGACGGCCATCTTTAATGGTAACCTTGTTAAACATCACCGTATTTGGTTTCACCATCATATTGGGTGCGGCAATCGCCAGTAAACCGTTTACGCCTTGCTTTTGGTCGGTCAGCGTACGGCAAAAGGCATCTTCTGCGGCACTACCACGCGGGCCCATAATCAGATCAATGTGCGCCACATTTTTCAGGTCTAAACCTGAACCATCAGGACGCTCTTCAATTACCAGACCCTCACCTATCAATACTCTATCAATCACAGCCATGTTAAAACTCCTTTGTTATGTGGGTTACAACCTCAGGGTTAATGACCGCTAGCCATTTGCACGCTTGCGGGGTTCTTCATGCCAGCCGCTCTCACGGCTGGCGGAATGTGTTGTGGTTTGGGCGTCGACGATAAAGACGCCAACGGCTTCGGCCAGATCACTGGCATGTTCCATCAGCGATTCTGCCGCTGCGGCCGCTTGTTCAACCAGTGCTGTATTTTGCTGCGTCACATCATCCATGCGCACCACCGCCTGATTGACCTCGGCAATGCCTTGACTTTGCGCGCTAGAGGCCATGGCTATTTCGCTGATGATGTCGGTGACCCGTTTGACTGAATCCACAATTTCTTGCATGGTTTTACCGGCGTCTTCGACCTGACGGCTACCTTCTGCAGTTTTATTCACCGAATCGGTAATCAGATCCTTGATTTCGCGGGCGGCGACCGATGAACGTTGTGCCAGATGGCCGACTTCAGCGGCCACCACGGCAAAGCCGCGGCCTTGTTCGCCTGCACGCGCCGCTTCTACTGCGGCATTTAAAGCCAGAATATTGGTCTGGAAGGCGATGCTGTCGATGACGCTGATGATGTCTTCGATTTTGTGGGCACTGTCATTAATACCACTCATGGTGCTGACCACTGCATTGACGGCCTCACCGCCTTTATAAGCCACCGTCGACGCTTGAAGTGCCAGTTGGTTGGCCTGTTTGGCGTTGTCAGCATTCTGTTTGACGGTAGACGCCAGTTCATCCATGCTTGAAGCGGTACGTTCCAGATTAGCAGCCTGATCCTCAGTACGACGGCTAAGATCGGCATTGCCTTGCGCGATTTCTTTGGCAGCAATGTTAATAGATTCAGCCGCTGCCTTGACTGTCAGCACGGGGGCAACAATCATGTCCAGGGTCTGGTTCATGCCCTCGACAATTTTGCGGTAGTCACCTGGGTGTTTGGAGGCATCGGCACGCACACTGACACGGCCTTCACGCGCAGCACTGGCCAGTCGCTGGGCATCGCTGTTCAACGCTTTCAAATTGCCACGTACCTGCTCAATCGTGCGATTGATGTTGACCTGTTTGCCTGGGAATGTCTCCAACGGAGCATCAAAATTGCCATCGCCAAAGGCTTGTACAGTGACGATGACTTTTTGTGTAATGGCAATTTGGTTGCCGACAATCTGGTTGACACACTCGGCCAGCTCCTGAAAGCCACCCTTGAATAAATGGGCATGCAAAATGGTGTCTACCTCGCCTTTGTGGTGTTCTGAGGTGACCCATTTCACTGACTCAACCAGCCCTTGCAGCTTGCCACTCACACGTTCAATCTGTTTGTTGATTTCTGCTTTCTGACCGGGATACTGGCGTTTGGCCTTGACTGCAAAATTGCCATCACCTACATGACGGATCAATTCAACAACTTCGGCTTTTTCCTCAATATGCTCGTTGATCATGGCGTTGATGCCCATGGCCACCTTGGCAAAGTCACCATCAAACTTTTCATGGTTAAGTCGCACATCTACCTGCCCATCGCTATGTGCTTTTGCCATCGCGGCCATATCTGTCAGCAAGGTTTTAACATTGTGTTTCAAGGCATCAAAACTTTGGTTCACAATCACCAGTTCGCCAGGTAAGGCATCCAATTGTGCATCAAGCCGCCCATGACTGAGCGATTGAAGGGCTTCACTGGTTTGCTTGAGAATGCGGGTATGCATGTCCAGCAGGCGGTTGATGTCGTTGGCCATGACCTGATATTCACCATTGTATTGACCGGCCGCCATCAACACCTGCAACTGGCCACTGGCATGCGCAGCTTCTACCCGGTGCATTTCCTGATGCATATCCGTCAACACTTGGCTGGCATGAGACAGGGCATCAATCACCGTCATATTGCTGCCTTTGGGCAAGGCATGATTACGGACACTGAACTGACCTTCGGCAATCCGTTTGGCCATGGCCAATACCTCAAAAGTCTCACCACCCAAATTACGTTTGATGGAGGCCACCAGCAACCAGCTCACCAGACCTGCAAATAGCATCAAGGCGACACTTAGGGCATAGTTAATCAGGTCGTTGTTACGCTCTATGGCCGGTGTTTCAGCTTCGACTTTGGCAGCTTGCTGGGTCGCGGCTTTCACCACTTTATCCACCGAAGCGCGGTGTGCTTCATAAGCCGTTTTCATTTGTGCAACCGCATCGGCAATTCGACGTTTGTCACCACTCTGTATGGCCGGGACAAATAGCCTGTCGCGTATTTCAAAAAAATGCATACCAGTGTCGTACAAGGGGCCCACTACCTCCTCACGCAAAGGCGAATTGGTCAACTCCTTTTGCCAATAGGCATGACGCTCTTCGAATTCTTTTTTCAGTTGCTGGCCTTTGTTAATGAGCGGTTGTAGCGGCTGTTTTTCCACCGTTAGCATTTCCAGCACCGTAAGCCAAGACTCAATCAGATACTCTGGAGGCGGCAAGACATCCGCAACCAGGTCTTTGTGGTCGACAATTTCTTGGTAATGCTGACCATTGATGGCGATTTTGCGGTCCGATACGTGGTCCATATAGTTTGTCAGACCAATGCCGATACAAAGCGCACACAGCAAGCCCCCTAATTGATGGGAAAGTTTGACTGTCAGCAAACCTTGCGTAATGCGACGAGAGAGAGATGTCAACATGGATGATTCCGTCCTGATCTGAGTGCAAAAATTGAAGAACTATTATGATTAGCCATTATTCATGAGTTCGGTCGACATTGATTCGCAGGACACATGTATAAAAAGGCTGTAATTAATGCATTTGCCAGTCAAGCTGAAATGAAATAACTGGCCAATGAGCCTGGGCTAAAATGCCTGCCAGTCATCATTGTCGTTACCGGCATTGGCCAGACGTTTTGGCGCAGGCTGGCTGCTGATCAGTCTGGCCGCTGGAGGTGTGCGTTTCACTGCTACACGCGAACTGGGTTGGTCAGAACTTACTGGGTGATGCTTAACGCCATGTTGGTGGCTTGCTGCGTTGGCTGTTGGCCGTTGGGCTGGCGGCTTGTCATCAATCCGAAACTGGCTGACGACTTGTGCAAGTTGATTCGCTTGCTCCACCAGCGATTCCGCTGCCGCTGCTGCCTGCTCCACCAAGGCTGCATTCTGTTGGGTAGACTCATCCATGGTGGTCACGGCTTGTTTCACCTGATCAATGCCTGCGGTTTGTTCGCTTGATGCGGCCGAGATTTCACTGATGATGTCTGCTACTCGCTGTACCGAGGACACCACTTCATCCATGGTAGAACCAGCGTTTTCCACTAACCGCGTGCCTTCGGAAGTCTGGCTGACCGAGTCGGCAATTAACGCTTTAATTTCTTTGGCGGCACCGGCCGAACGTTGCGCCAGATTACGTACCTCACCCGCCACCACGGCAAAACCGCGGCCTTGTTCACCGGCACGTGCCGCTTCCACTGCGGCGTTCAGTGCCAGAATATTGGTCTGGAAGGCAATGCCATCAATCACCGAGATAATGTCCTCAATTTTTTTGGCACTTTCGTTGATGCCGCTCATGGTGGTCACCACCGCTTGCACCACTTCGCCGCCTTTGGCGGCAATGTCCGACGCTTTCAATGCCAACTGGTTGGCTTGTTTGGCATTGTCTGCGTTTTGCTTCACGGTAGACGACAGTTCCACCATGCTCGCAGCTGTCTGCTCCAGACTGGACGCCTGTTGCTCGGTACGTGCCGACAGGTCAGAGTTACCACTGGAAATTTCATTGGCTGCCGTGGTGATGGTGTCGACTGCTTCAGTCACGGCCAAAATCGGCTCCACAATCAAATCCAGCGTATTATTCATGCCTTCGACGATGGTACGGTATCCGCCAGAATGACGACTGGCATCGGCACGCACTGTAATACGCCCTTCTTTAGCAGCATCACTCAGCATCCGTGTGTCCTCGTTCAAGGCTTTCAAGTTGGCACGCACTTGTTCGATGGTGTCATTAATGAAGGCTTTTTTGCCCGGAAATTTCTCTAGCGGGGCATCAAAATCGCCAGCGCCAAAGGCTTTTACGACCCGCATCGATTTTTGGTTCATGTCCAGCAAACCGGCTATCATGTTGTTGACTGATTTCGCCAACAGGTTGAAATCGCCTTTAAACATGTCGTCGCGCAAGGTCATGTCAATTTCGCCTTTTTCGTGTGCACTACTGACCCAGTTCACGGAATCAATCAACCCTTTCAGGTTGCCCCCAATTTTTTTGACACTCTTGTTGATAAATGCCTTTTCACCCGGATATTCTTTGATGGTTGCCGAAAAGTCACCATTACCAAACTGCAAGATACAGTCAGTCACTGTACGGTTTTCATCAATGTATTCACGCACCATTTCATTCACGCCCACCGCCAGCAGTCGATAATCACCGCTAAATTTTTCGGGATTAATAAATACCTGAATATTGCCCGCCTGGTGCGATTCTGCCATGTGACGCATGTCTTCAATCAAGGTGCGAATGTTGTATCGCAGCCCCTCTACCCCTTGATTGACCAGTGACAATTTGCCGGGGAATTTCTGCAACTCGGCCTCAAAGTCACCTGCAGACAAGGCGTTCAGGCAAGCAGTCGTTTTGGTCATTACTTGGATATGGTTGCTGACCATGCGGTTAATGCCATCGGCCATGGCGTGGTAAGCACCGTCAAACTGGTTGATCTGTATCGCAGCATCGATGTCTCCCTCCAAATGGGCATGCTCCATGCGTGCCATCTCTGCATCGATTTTTTTCAAGGTCTCCACTGCAAGATTGAGTGCTCCGATCACATTGTTTTTATGTAGATTGTTCGGGTTTGCACTAAAACTAAAATTGCCTTCTGCAATGTGTTGCGCCACCGCCAATGCCTCAAACGCTTCACCGCCGAGCTGACGAATCACGTTTCCAACCACCAACACAATGCCTGCAATCGTGGCTGCAATTGCCAGTGAAATGACCAGCAGTGTTTTGAGTTGCGATCGCATCAATAGGCCAGGGACAGAGGCTTCCAGCGCACTTGCTGCCTGGTTGGCGCGATTGACAATATGGTCTACCGCAGTCCGGTGCTGTTCGAACGCCGCACGAAGCGCCAGTAAGGACTGCTGAATTTGTTGCTCATTGTGTACCAGCAAGGCCGGAATCAACTGCTGGTCGCGAATGCGAATAAATTCATTGGCCGATTGCGTTAACTCATGAACCAGAATATCTTGATACTGCGGCTGTTGTTGTTTCCAGAAAGCCAGTCTTTCTTGAAAAGTCGCTGTCAGGGCGTCAGACTTGTTAATCAGTGGTTGTATCGGTTCAGAACGCAATGCCACCATTTCCAAAGACAACTGCCACGACTCCACCAGATACAACGCCGGTGGCAAAATATCGGCAATCAGATCTTTGTTATCAATGATGTCCTGATATACCTCGCCCTGCACTACCACTTTGTTGTTGCTGATGTAGGCGATGCTACCGGCCATTACAAAACCGATGATCATCATGCCTAGCAAACACATCATCTGCGTTTTTAGCTTGCACTTTAAAAAAGTCGCTATAGTGTTTTGCATCTCAATTTACCCCTAATTATTGATTTATCGATTCATCTTGACTGTATGTGTCGCCTACCCATCCTTGCCCTGCGCTTTGTTCGGTGACCAACGATTGATGTATTGGTGTTTTTCTTAAAAAGTGGCCTAGGCCGCTTTTTTGATGATGCGAGATGTCGGTTCCACCGGGATAGCATGAACCAATGGGTACTTTGCTGGATAGCGATTAAAACGCTGCCCAACGGGTATCATCGGTGCCTGTTTTTTTTGAGCGCCTATCACTGACTGCCTGACCGTCATGTAAGGCTGAGGAATACTGCCCATCGCCTCTGATCGCAGCTGTGTGGGTGATATTGACTGCTTTGGTCGACAATGCATGTTTGTCATCCAACTTGAACTGACTGACTACAATAGCCAACTGATTCGCTTGCTCCACCAGCGATTCCGCTGCCGCTGCTGCCTGCTCCACCAAGGCTGCATTCTGTTGGGTAGACTCATCCATGGTGGTCACGGCTTGTTTCACCTGATCAATGCCTGCGGTTTGTTCGCTTGATGCGGCCGAGATTTCACTGATGATGTCTGCTACTCGCTGTACCGAGGACACCACTTCATCCATGGTAGAACCAGCGTTTTCCACTAACCGCGTGCCTTCGGAAGTCTGGCTGACCGAGTCGGCAATTAACGCTTTAATTTCTTTGGCGGCACCGGCCGAACGTTGCGCCAGATTACGTACCTCACCCGCCACCACGGCAAAACCGCGGCCTTGTTCACCGGCACGTGCCGCTTCCACTGCGGCGTTCAGTGCCAGAATATTGGTCTGGAAGGCAATGCCATCAATCACCGAGATAATGTCCTCAATTTTTTTGGCACTTTCGTTGATGCCGCTCATGGTGGTCACCACAGCGCCCACCACTGCGCCACCTTTGGCAGCCACATCCGAAGCCGTCAGTGCTAACCGGTTAGCCTGTGTCGCATTTTCGGCATTTTTGCGCACGGTGGAAGCCAGTTCTTCCATGCTGGCCGCCGTCTCTTCCAGACTGGAAGCTTGCTGTTCGGTACGCGCCGATAAATCGGCATTGCCACTGGAAATCTCGCTGGCTGCAGTAGTAATGGTTTCGATTGCCACTTTCACCGTGGAAATAGGCGCCACAATCAGATCCAGTGTCTGGTTTACCCCTGCGACAATTTTGCGGAAATCGCCTGCATGTGCAGTGGCATCGGCACGTACAGTGATTCGTCCTTCTTTGGCCGCCGCGGCCAGCAAAGCGGCATCGGCAACCAAGCGGTTAATCGAGTCGATACAGGTGTTCAAGTTATGTTTGATGTCATTGAAGTCACCCTGATAGGTGTCGCTGATGGCTTGCGGAATGTCACCTCGCGCAATACGGCTGAGACAAGCTGCAGTATTGTTAAGCGGTCCAATCACTGCATCCAGTGTGGCATTAACGCCCTCGACGATCTTACGGAAATCACCGTTGTGATGGTTGGCCTCGGCTCGCTTGGACAAACGTCCTTCCACCGCAGCCTGAGACAATACATGGGTATCGTGTATGAGCGCGTTAATGGCGTCGATACATAAGTTTAGGTTGTCTTTGAGGGTATTGAAATCTCCTCGGTACTCGGCAGTAATCTTGGCCGGAATCTGGCCACGTGAAATATCAGCCACATAGCTGGCTGCAACATTGAGCGGCAGAATCACCGCGTCCAGTGTTTCGTTTACACCTTGCACAATGCGCTGGAAGTCCCCTTTATGTTGTGCTGCATCGGCGCGGGTAGACAACTGGCCTTCAATGGCCGCTTGCGCCAGACCTTGTGTATCGTTAACAAGACGTTTGATGTTGCCACGTACCTCTTCAATTGCCTCGTTGACAAAATGTTTTTTGCCAGGAAATTCAGACAAAGGCATGTCCAGATTGCCGTCACCAAACGCTTTCACTACATCGATGGCTTGTCGGTTCATGTCGATATGACCTGCCACCATACGATTAATCCCCTGCGCCATTTCGGCATAGCCACCTTTGAAACGGGTGTGGTCTACTGTGCAGTCTATGTCACCGGCGTCATGTTGTTCGCTCACATAGCGCAGCGATTGCACCAGACCATCCAGCGTACGTTGCAGCACACGGATGGAATAAGCGACGCTGGATTTGTCAGTGCTACTGACTGTGATCGTCTGGTCAAAACGGCCATCGGCCATGGCGCGCGCCAGTTCAGCCAGCGTTGCCGGCTCGGTACCCAGTTGTGCAAACAGCAGCTTTTTCATGTAGAGGCCGAGTAGCACCACTGTCAGCAAGGTCAGCAAGCCGACGCCAATTACCCATAGCAAAGCCTGCTGCTTGATACCGGTGGCAATCTTGGCACTATGTTGACCAAGTTCGAAGTTGTAATTACGGGTATCGATAATGGCTTGTCGCACATGCTCTATGGTGTCTTCATGTGTCAGCAAGGTGTCTCTGGCTTGGTTTTTCTTATTTGCCAGTGACAAGGTCAATACTTTTCCACCAAGCTGGTCATACGCATCCAGCTTCATTTGTATGGTCTTGAGATGTGCTGCGTCCGTGCTGTCACTGATATATGGTTGGTAGGCCTTCAAGGTTTCCACCAGTTGTTTATGCGTTTCAGCGACCTTGGTTTCAATGCCATGCATTTTCTGGTTATCAGTATTCAGCATGTGCTGCCAGATGAGACTATTCAATGCTTCAAATTCAGACAGCATTTTATCGAGCACACTCACACTGGGTACCGAATTGACGTTCACATAATTGGTGGTGGAATACACACGCTCGGTTTGAACGTAACTAATTCCGGCCAGTGCCAACAGACCAAAGGCTGAAATCAGAATCAATACATACATGCGTTGTGCAATACCCATGGTCTGCCTCGTTATAAACGGATGGTTAATTTAAGAGTGTTTACCTGATTATTGCGCTTGTGTAATGTCATTCAAGCAAGGAACAAAGGCTGTTTAAGGCCTTATTTTTGAATCTTGTCTGCCACCATGCCAGAGATAAAAAAAGCCTCCACGTGTGGAGGCTTTAAGCGCTGACAATTGCCAGATTATTTCTTTTTGGCATCTGCCAGTCGGGTTGTTTCTACAGCTTCACTTTTGCCTTTCTTTAAGTTGGCATCCAAGGCGGCATCGCCTTTCATGTGTGCAGCGGTGAGTTCTGGACTCCCCTCCTGATAACACACACGGCCCATCATGGACACGGTGCATACCTCGCTAGCCAGGCTATTGCCAGCCATGCACAAGCCTATGCATAACAACACTGTGTTCAATTTCATTCCCATGGTCCACTCCATTGATAAGTTTGCAATTCAGGTTACACAGTCATGGACTGCTTAAACACCATATCGGCAATATGCCAAAAAAGTATAGGGCATACTTGCGTATGCCCCGAGTCATGAGTGTGCTATTTCATCAGGCAGCAAATCGTGTGAGCGTACTTGAAGAAGCCTCTATATCAGCTTCTTCAAGCTTGAATTATCTGACCACATCAGCCAGTTGATTGGCCTGCTCTACCAGCGACTCCGCCGCTGCGGCGGCCTGTTCAACCAGCGCGGCATTTTGCTGGGTAGTTTCATCCATGCTGGTCAC
>CAYYBN010000055.1:9512-10071 GCA_964470225.1 uncultured Methylotenera sp.
GACCTGGTCGATGCCCGTGGTTTGCTCGGAAGAAGCGGCTGAAATTTCACTGATGATGTCTGCCACGCGTTGTACCGACGACACCAGTTCATCCATGGTGGTACCGGCATTGCCAACCAGGCGAGAGCCCTCAGCAGTTTTGGCCACAGAGTCGGCAATCAGCGCTTTAATTTCTTTGGCAGCCGAGGCAGAGCGTTGCGCCAGACTGCGTACCTCTGCGGCCACCACTGCAAAACCTCGACCCTGCTCACCTGCACGCGCAGCCTCTACCGCGGCATTCAGGGCCAGAATATTGGTCTGGAAAGCAATACCATCAATCACTGAAATAATATCTTCGATTTTTTTGGCACTCTGGTTAATCTCACTCATGGTATTTACCACTGCACCCACGACCTCACCGCCACGTGCCGCCACGCTGGAAGCTGTGAGCGCCATTTGATTGGCCTGACGGGCATTTTCAGCATTTTGTTTAACGGTGGAAGCCAGTTCTTCCGTGCTGGCCGTCGTCTCTTCCAGACTGGAAGCTTGCTGTTCGGTACGCGCCGATAAATCGGCATTG
>CAYYBN010000056.1:0-10005 GCA_964470225.1 uncultured Methylotenera sp.
ATATTTACACGTTCCCATAGGGCAGCATCAGCCTTGATAAGACTTGCAATACAGTTTCTTTTTAAAATGCTGGGAGAAAAAGGAAAAAATATAAACGACGACATAGCGTCATTAGTAAAAAAAGGTTTGCCGGAAATTGTGCAGCAATCCTTAGATATTGTAAGAGTAACAGGGAATAATGCCGTTCATCCTGGGCAAATAGACACAGACAGTCCTGAAGTTGTCATCAATCTATTTGAGCTAACGAATATAATCGTCGAATACATGATAGCGATGCCAAAGAGAGTAAGCGGTTTATATACAAATCTTCCAACTAAAGCACTTGAAACAATAAAAGACAGAGATGCGTAAGGTTGCTAACAAATCGCTCAAGGTCGCTCACTGCGTTCGCTGGACAGCTCCAGTCAGCGCATTTGCTTCGCAAATTTTATGCGCCGCCTTCCGCTGCCCCTTAGCTCAACGTTATAAATACCCCGCATAAGGAGACTGCCTTGGAATACAACGAACTTGTTGAACTCTGGAAGAAGCAGCGCGAGCAGTACCAGCTATGGGAGGTTCGCCTCACGTTCAGCACAGAGGAATTGCGCAAAAAAATGGAGACTGCACTCAACATCTCGGTCAATGAGTGGGTTAATCATGAAACAAAGGAAAAGAATCGGTATGTCGAACTAGTTGATTTTTACGGGAAAAAGAAAGCTGAGCGAAAGTCCCCAAAAGCAGACTCCATTACTCCAAACGGAGAATTAGTCTTTGGTATCAGCGTCACATTCGACCATGGCCCCGATAGCTATCCGAAAGTTAATTTGTATATTCCCGTTGCAATGAGATTCAATCAGAGCAAGATTGAATATGCTCGGTTCAATACTGAAAATGATTGTGCAGAACAGGAATGGACAACAGACAGTGAAGAATTCTGCAAGCGATTGATCAAACAATATGCAGATTATTTTGATCATGATCCTCACTCAGGTTTTGGAAGAAAAACCCAAATTGGTTTTGTGTAAATTTATAACCCGGCAGTCCAAACGGACGCTGCGCAATCTATCAATGGGGTTATCAATGGGGTCAGACTCGATTGATTGAATCGGATTAATTTGCTATCGTGCTTTCATCTAGATTTTTGATGAGCAACTTTTGTCATGGCCCGACTCCCTCGTTTTGTTCTGGTTGGTCATCCACAACACATTATTATCCGAGGCAATAACCGCGCCCCTGTGTTTGCTGTGGAAGAGGATTACCGATTCTTTTTAGATAAATTGGCAGACGCAGCCAAAAAGCATCAATGCGACATTCACGCCTATGTATTGATGACCAATCACATACACCTGTTAGCCACACCCCACAAAGAAGATGGGCTATCCAAAATGATGCAAATGTTGGGGCGTTACTATGTGCAATACTATAACTACACCAACAAGCGCAGTGGCACCTTATGGGAAGGTCGTTACAAAGCCAGCCTGATCGACAGCGAACAATATGCACTGCTGTGTTATCGCTATATAGAGCTGAATCCGGTAAGAGCCAACATGGTTGACCATCCTGCTGAA
Organism: uncultured Methylotenera sp.; assembly: GCA_964470225.1. Classification (GTDB taxonomy): domain Bacteria; phylum Pseudomonadota; class Gammaproteobacteria; order Burkholderiales; family Methylophilaceae; genus Methylophilus. The sequence continues at coordinate 1,548 of CAYYBN010000056.1, forward strand.
TACCCCTGGAGCAGTTATCGTGCAAATGCCTTGGGCCAGCATGACGCTATCGTGACGCCGCATGCGTTGTATTGGGCTTTGGGCAGTGATGATGGACAAAGGCAATTACACTACCGAAGCCTGTTTGATGGGCAGGTTGACGAGATCAGCCTGGATCAAATACGTGAAGCGACCAATAAGGCATGGGTGTTGGGTAGTGACTATTTCAAACAACGTATCGCTAGCCAATTAAATCGACGGTCGGACAAGATGGCTAAAGGCGGGGACAGGAAGTCGGGGGAGTTTCGGAAGCTAAAGAGCGGCCTTATTGATTAGTGGCAGTTATGAATATTGCAGGAGTCACTAGATTCCGTTTTTCAACGGAATGACGACGTCAGCTTTACCAACAGAGACCGCAGAGAAAGCCCAAACACCTTAACCAATCACTGGTTAAAGACTAATCTGCGTATACCCCAGCACCGTCCCCGTGGCAAACGTCAAATCTATCAAGCCAATCTGATAATCGTTGATGGCGCGGATTTCTTTGAGTTGGGCTTCACCTAAACGCGTCAGGGTTTCCAGCACTTCGGTCATGGTGCGCAGGCCTTCGTTAAACTGTTTGAGTTCGGCTTCGTAGTTGTAGCCAGCGATCATCACTTGCTGGCGGGCGGCGAGGATGCGTTGCCAGTTTTGATCTACTTTATCCAGCGCATCGTGAATTTCGCGTTTCACGGTCAGGGTTTGCAGGGTTTTGTTGGTCAGGCGTTGCATGCGCTGGGCGATGGCTTTGTCCAGTTTGGCTTTGCGCGCCTCGTTGCTGACTGGCATTTCAAACTTGAGGCCGATGGACCAGTCGTTATATTGGCCGTTAAACAGGTCTTGGCCGATATCGCCAAAGCGGTTGGCTGAGCTGGACAAAGCGCCATACTGATAATCCAGCGTAAACAATGGCAAGGTCTGGTTTTGCAGATAGTCGATTTGCAACTGGTCGGCGCTCAGACGCAACTCTTGCTCCAGTAGCTCGATGCGGCTGTCTAGTGCGTCTTTGAGCAGTTTGTCACGGTCAAACTCAAACTTGACCAGATTGGGGGTGCTGCTGGGCACCCATGGCGCTGAACTGGCACCGGATTCTGGCAAGTCGTTGAGCAAAAACTGTAACTGGCGTTGTGCCAGTTTGAGATTGGTTTCGGCAATAATCAACGCTTCCATGCGGTCGGCGACGCCGATTTCGGCACGGTTAATCTCGATGGCGGCAGTCAGGCCTTCTTGTACACGGCGTTTGACCATGGCCAGATTTTGGCTGGCGTATTCATACTGGTTGCGGCGTACATCCAGTGCTGCCCAGGCTTCGTATAAATCCCAATAGGCTTTGTCCACCATGGTGACGATGCGGATGCTTTGCAGACGCGTTCTGAGCTGGGCGCTTTCTTGGTCGAGGGCGGCAATGCGGATGCTGGCTTCGTTGACCTGCCGCCCGGCATTGCGCAGCAGTGGCTGGCTAAACGAGAAGCGCAAGGCGCTGCGGTATTGGTCGCTGGGCAAGCTGCCTTTGCTCTGGTAGTTTTCCAGCGGCGCACTCAACGTGACCGTACCACCCGTGCGCAGCGGCACTTTAATGCCGGACTCCAGCTCCCAGAATTCCTTGTTTTGTTCAGCAGGATTGAGTTTGACCAGCTCGCCATCCAGCGCAGTGTTGTCAGACTTTAAAATGACTTTGTCACCGGCCATGGCAGGCAGGTCTTTCTGGCCATATTTGGCATAGGCAAAAATCACCTGGTCAAACTTGGCCTGCTCTTCGCGCAGCGATTGCGCGGCAATGGTGGGGTCTATTTTGGCCACTTGCAGGTTGAGGTTGTTTTGCAGGGCTTTTTGCCGCACATCGGCAATGCTAAGTTGTGCGCCCTGCTTGGGCGCGTTGCTCAGCAGATTGACGGTTTCTGGTGACTCAAACGCTTGCAAGGCGTTTTTCAGGTCGATGACCACCGGCTGTTTGCGTTGCTGTTGCTGCTGTTGAATCGCATCTTGCAGATGTAGCGCGTCGCCTTTGGCATATGGGGCCAGCGCACGGCCTTCGGATTGTTGCAGACGCTGGCTGGCACGGCCATCGCCCATGCTGTCTTCTGCCAGACTGGTATTGCTCAGCAAAAGTGTGGCCGCAACACAGGTGGCGATGCGCAAAACAGGACCATCAGCTAACCGGGTCATTTTTTCGCGCCACCTTGCGATACTGAAGTGTTGAGCGGTGTCGGCTCGGGCGGAATACGTGGCGGGAAGCCGTTGAGCAAGCGCCATAATTCATAACCAATCGACACTTTCTGCAACAAAACCCAGCCTTTGGCACTGATGCCCTGACGCAGGAAGCGCGCTTCTGGCCAGGCAGGGGTGCCTTCCTGATGTACTACCATGATACGGAACTGACCGGTGCCGTTGTCGGTGGGGTCTACAAAGGCAATTTTGCCTTCAAAGGTGCCAATACCGACTTGTGCCCAGCCCGGCACCTGAATGGCGGGCCAACCTTCAAACTCCAGCCGCACGCTGCTGTCGCGGGTAATCAGCGGCGCATCGCGGCCATCGACCCAGAGCTCGACGGCGCGTTGCGAGGTGTGCGGCACAATAATCAGCAAGGGGTCGCCCTGCTTGATGATTTGCGATTGCGAATTGACCGGCAGGCGGAAGATGGTGCCATCGCGCGGGGCGATGATTTTTTGCATATTTTGCCGTGCCAGGGAAATTTCTGAGCTGTGCAAGCTGTTTTCGGCATCCGAGACTTCACCACGGATTTTGTTGATATTGGCGGTGACCGAATCCAGATAGGCTTGGGTGTCGGCGCGCACCTGACGGATTTCGGCCTGTGCCGATTGCGCTTCGGCTTGCGCCGATTGCAACTGCGCTTGCGCACTGTTGAAGTTGCGGCTGGCAATGGTATGGTCGCGTTCGGCCACCTCGGTATCGCGTTTGGACACCAACCCTTCCCCCAGCAAGCGTTGCAGACGCTGCACCTGCATGGTGGCGGCATCCAGTGTGGCCTGCGCGGCATTCACTGCCTCATTCGCACTGCGGATTTTCTGGTTAGCAACATCCAGCTTGTACTGGGCCGCCATGATTTTGGCATCGCGCCCGGTAGCCAAATTGTCGCGCTGCACACTGTAGGCGGTGAGCTCGCTTTGCTTAGAAGCCAGTTTGTCTTGCAGATTATCGCGCTGGGCTTGCAGCCGCTGGCGGAAGTTGGGGTCGGTATCACTGATTTCGAGCAACACATCACCTTGTTTCACCTGCGAGCCCTCTTGCACATACCAGTGCTGAATCAGACCACTGACTGGCGCATCCACGGTTTGCACCCGCTCCGACGGCGAGTAAGCCGTCACTTTACCCAGTGCGGTGACGTTTTGCTGCCAGGGTAAAGGCAGAAAAGCCACCGGCAAAACCACCAGCAACCAGCTGGCGCGCAGTATCCAGCGGCGCAAACGTGCCGGCGTTTGTACCTGAGCCATCAGCTGGTCGTAGGCGCGCGGTGTTTTAAACTCAGCCATGCACCACCTCCAGACGATGGCTACCACTCGCCGACAAATGCAGAATCGCATCGCATTGTTTAGCAATGTGTGCAAAACGGGTGGTCATGATGAGCAGGCAATCGGTTTTACGTCGCGCCAAGAGTTGCAGGGCTTGGTCCAGGTCTTGTTGCGACAAACCGTCGAGCAGTCCGTCAATCAGCAACAAAGGTGGCTTTGCGATCATGGCCCGCGCCAGCATCAGGCGCTGCAACTGGGTTTGTGACAAGGGTGCGCCAAAATCGGTCAGTTCTGTATCTAGCCCGTCTTCAAATCGGCTGATGTCTTGCCATACTCCCAATGCCTGTAATATTGATATTGCCTCACCTGGGGCAATGTCTTCACGGCCCAAACGCAAATTATCCAGAATCGAGCCATGTTGCCATTCCACCTTACCGGCAATGCCAATCTGGCAGCGCAACTGTTCCAGATCGAGCTGGCGCAAATCGACATCGTTATAGGATACATAGCCCTGCTGTGGCTGCCGCAATCCAGTAATTAGTTCCAGTAAGGTCGACTTACCGGCGCCAGAAGGGCCAAGCAGCGCCAGGCTTTGGCCACGCTTTAAGCTAAAGTCCAACGTGTGCAAAACAGGTGTTTGTGGCTGATAAGCAAATGACAGTGCAGAGACACTCAAACTGTGCAGCTTGTCTGGTAAAGGATGTTCACCGCCAGCTTCTTGCGGCAAGGCTTCCAGCACCGATAGTTTATCTACGGCTGCCAGCATGTCATACCAGTATTCTAACTTGGTGACAAAGCGGACAAAGGCGGACAACACGCCAAAAATAATCAGCTCAGCGGCCACAAATTGGCCGAGGTTAATCTGGCCCTGAATCACCAGCGTACCACCCAGAATCAGCATACCAGTGCCAATCAGCGCATACACACTCACCGCACCTATCAACTGCCATAACAATACGCTGTAGTGCTTTTCGCGCGCCTGTAAGTACTCACCCACCAACGCTTGTGTCTCCTGGGTCGCGCGGTGTTGTGCGCCAAAAAATTTGAACAAATGCAAATTACGCGCAATATTTTCGAGCCAGGCTGCCATGGTGTATTTGGCTTTGGACTCCTTGATGGCCGTGGTTTCAGCTTGCTTGCCCAAGCCAGCCACGATGCCCCAGACTGCCAACAGCATCAACACCACCAGAATGGCAAAATAAGGGCTGTAAAACAACAACACGAGACTACCAATAAAGCCCTGCAAGAGAGCCGTCAAGCCGACGGTGAGCAAGGTCGCCGCTGATTTTTGCAAAGTGGTAATGTCAAAATAGCGGTTCATCAGCTCAACCGGGTTTTGGCTATCGTACACACCCACCTGAATGCGCTGTGCGTTGTCGGCTATCCGCACGCTACTGCGCACATACAAACGGCGCTGTATCATCTCCACTAGATAACTTTCCACCGCGTACAAGGCCCCAGACAGCGCCAACAGACAAAACAAGATGAGGCCGACGATATATAAGGGCTGTAACACTCCACCCATGGTAACCAGATTGACCATGGCTTGCACCGCCACCGGTGTGGCGATACCCAATACGCCATAGGCCATGGTCAAACAAACCAAAAGCAGGATATCCTGCTTTTCAATTTGAATGAGTTGTTTAACGAGTTGAGCCGGTGAGTACGATGACGACATAATAAATAATTATAAAGCCAACCTAAGAAATGATTAAATACATTGTATTTAGTTCCGCTGAATCATGACATATGACTGTGCCAATCGCATGACAACGAGCCACTGATTGTCAGCCATCATTGCATGGGCGCTTGGGCTGAGTGTACACCGCTTCCAATTGCGGGGTGATTCACCCAAAAGTAGGACGGTGTTAGTTCAGAGTTATACGCTCTATCCTGACAAACACCTATGTATGATGTGTTGGCTGATACGTTTACATGCGATGGCGGTGATTATCAATGGCAATTGTCATTCAAGTTTAAGACCTCTAAAGCTTGGTGCCTGGTACCCAGCTTGTCCCCGCCAGTGGTACTTGCGCCATGGCGGCGGCTTCCACGGTCAGTGCCACCAAATCTTCCGGCTCCAGATTATGCAGATGCGATTTACCACAGGCACGGGCGATGACTTGCGCTTCCATGGTCAGCACCGATAAATAATTGGCCAGTCTGCGTCCGGCCTTGACTGGGTCCAGACGCTTGGCCAGTTCAGTGTCCTGAGTGGTAATACCGGCAGGGTCTTTGCCTTCGTGCCAGTCGTCGTAGGCGCCGGCGGTGGAGCCCAGTTTTTGGTATTCAGCTTCGAGTTGCGGGTCGTTGTCACCGAGTGCAATCAATGCCGCAGTGCCAATCGCCACCGCATCGGCACCCAGTGCCAGCGCTTTGGCGACATCCGCCCCACTACGAATACCGCCAGAGACAATCAGTTGTACGCTGTCTTTACCGTTGCGGTAGACGCCGAGGTCTTGCAAGGCTTTGACTGCCGGGCGGATGGCAGCCAGGATAGGAATGCCCACGTGTTCAATAAACACTTCTTGCGTCGCCGCCGTGCCGCCTTGCATGCCGTCGAGCACAATCACATCGGCGCCGGATTTAACCGCCAGCGCAACGTCGTAATACGGCCGTGTAGCGCCGATTTTGACGTAGATGGGTTTTTCCCAGTCGGTGATTTCGCGCAGTTCGGCAATTTTGATTTCGAGGTCGTCGGGCCCGGTCCAGTCCGGGTGACGGCAGGCCGAGCGCTGGTCTATGCCTTGCGGCAGGCAGCGCATTTTGGCGACGCGTGCACTGATTTTCTGCCCCAGCAGCATACCGCCACCGCCGGGTTTGGCTCCTTGACCAATCACCACCTCGATGGCATCCGCTTTGCGTAAATCGTCAGGGTTCATGCCGTAGCGCGAAGGCAGGTATTGATACACCAGTGTCTTCGACTGGCCGCGTTCTTCCGGCGTCATGCCGCCATCGCCAGTGGTGGTGGAGGTGCCCGCCAAACTGGCACCACGGCCCAATGCTTCTTTGGCCGGGCCGGACAAGGCACCAAAGCTCATACCGGCAATGGTGACCGGTGTTTTTAGATGGATAGGCTTTTTGGCATAGCGGGTGCCAAGTACAACATCGGTGCCGCATTTTTCGCGGTAGCCTTCGAGCGGATAGCGGCTGACCGAAGCGCCGAGAAACAACAAGTCATCAAAGTGCGGCAGCTTGCGTTTGGCACCGCCACCGCGAATATCGTAAATACCGGAGGACGCCGCGCGGCGGATTTCGGAAATGGTGTACGGATCAAACGTGGCGGAAAAACGCGGCACGGTGTTGGGGATGTTAGTTGTATCAGCCATGGGGGTTCCTTTTAATAGGCAGCGGCATTATCGACATGAAAGTGGTACAGCGTGCGTGCCGAGCCATACAGGGTAAAGTCGTCGGGGTTGACATCGGCATGGCCGGCTTCGGCCAGCAAATCGCTGAGGATGACGCGCGACTCGGCATCCATGGCTTTGACTTCGCAATCAGCCCCCAGACTTTTGACCTTGCCGCGCACAAACAGACGGGCCTCGTACAGTGAATCGCCCATCGCTTCTCCGGCATCGCCCAGCACGACCAGATTCCCGGCCTGGGCCATAAAGGCGGCAAAACTGCCCACCGAGCCGCCGACCACGATATTCACGCCTTTCATGGAAATGCCGCAGCGCAGCCCGGCATCGCCATCAATCACCAGCAGACCGCCATGGGCGGTGGCCCCGGCAGCATTAGAGGCAAAGCCCTGTACATGCACTTTGCCAGACATCATATTTTCGGCGACGCCAGTCCCGGCACTACCAGTGATGGTGACGCTGGCCAACTGGTTCATACCTGCCGCATAGTATCCGGCATGGCCTTCTATGGTCACTGCCAACTCCGCCTTCAGGCCAACGGCAATATTGTGTGCGCCGGCCGGGTTGGCGATGGTGACCTGTTTACCTTGCAAACCGGCGGCATCGCCATGCAAATACTGGTTGACCTCGCGTAGCGGTGTCTGCTGCAAATCAAAGCTTAGACTTTCCATACATACATTTCCTTGGGGCTGGGTTCAAACACATGGGCATTTTTAATGTCAGGCAAATGCGCCAGTGAGCGGAATTCGGAGGCAATGGCCACATAGTCATCATGCTCGGCCACCACTGCCGGTTTGCAGGCAAACGGGTCACGGACTAATGCCAGCTCGGTTTTGGTGCCCATGAGCAAGGTGTAAAAGCCATCGAGTGACCCAAAACCATGTTCGAGGGCGGTTTTTAGGTCATCGCCTTCGCGCATGCGCCATTCGAGAAAACGGCAGGCGGCTTCGGTATCGTTGTCGGTATCAAAGCGGATGCCTTCTTTTTCCAGCTTGCGGCGCAGACTATAGGCGTTGGATAAGGAGCCGTTATGTACCAGACACCAGTCCTCACCCGCGGTAAACGGGTGGGCATGGGCCGGGGTAATCGCTGACTCGGTTGCCATGCGGGTGTGGCCAACCAGATGCGTGCCGCGCACGTTGGGCAGGTTATAGCGGGCAGCCACATCGGCAGGCAAGCCGGTGTCTTTATACACGTCGATGGACTGACCCACCGACAGCACATGTACATTCGGGTAGCTGGACTGCAACCAGCGGCGCACCTCGCTGGCCGGACTGCTGGCAGTGAGTACGGCATGGTTACCCTGCGATTGCAAGGTCGGCGCAGCGCCAAACTGCAACTGGTATTCTTGCTGCAAATGCGCCCAGGCCGCTTGCATATGGGGCGCGTACAGACTCAGTTTGCGCGCATTCTCAGCAACTGGTGCGGTAAATACCGCCATCCCGGCCGAATCCGGCCCACGCTCGGTCATGCCGATCAGCATGGGCATCATCCAGGTGCCCAGCTCGGCACGCATGCTTTCAGTTTTGGCCAACAGGCCGACAATTCCACACATGTATTTGACTCCTTTTTTTATTCACCACAGAGGCACGGAGACACAGAGAAAAC
>CAYYBN010000057.1:0-8875 GCA_964470225.1 uncultured Methylotenera sp.
GTTTGCCGATGCCGTGCTCAAAGCGCAACCGGGTGCCAGCATCGTCTATGACGTCAAATCCACACGCCACCTGCGTGACTGGATCCACCAGCGTGGCGGCCAACCTGTGCTATGGAAAACCGGCCACTCGCTAATGAAAGCCAAAATCAGTGAAATCGGCGCTGCGCTGGGTGGCGAACTGTCCGGCCATTTGTTTTTTAACGACCACCGCAATGGCCGCCAACGCTGGCCCGGCTTTGACGATGGCCTGTACAGCGGCGCACGTCTGCTAGAACTCTTAAGTCAACATGCAGACAGCAACGCCCCGCTCAACGCCCTGCCCGACAGCCTGAACACGCCAGAACTGCATATCGCGCTGGCCGAAGGCGAACCGTATGCCATGATCGCGGCGCTGCAACACAGCGCCCGCTTTGACGATGCAACTGCCATCTTGAATATAGACGGCTTGCGGGTGGAGTATACCGACGGCTTTGGCTTGATCCGCGCTTCGAATACCACGCCGGTGCTGGTATTGCGCTTTGAAGCTGACCATCCGGCTGCACTGGCACGCATACAGGCGCAGTTCCGCGCCCATATTCTGGCGCTTAACCCCTCATTGAGCTTGCCGTTTTAAGCCATGCGTAAAGTCAGTTTGAAGCGTCCATCCAAGATGCTAGGTGCCAGCCTGTTTTATCTGCTGCTATGGCTGTCCTTGGCTGGCATACTCTGGTATCTGGTCGAACGCATACAGCACCCCAATACACTAGAACAAATCGGCAACGCGCAACAAGTGCAACTCAAACGCGGTCCGGATGGCCATTACAGTGCCGAAGCCCTGATCAATGGCGAGCGTGTGCGGGTATTGGTGGATACTGGCGCAACCGGCGTCGCCATCTCGCAACAGGTGGCAGACCGGCTGGGACTTAAAAGCCAGCAAGCCATCCGCACGCAAACCGCCAATGGCGATGCTGTGGCCTATCTGGTGCGCCTGAAAACAGTGCAACTGGGCGGCATCATCGCCCATGATGTCAGCGCCACCATCGCCCCTGGTCTGCAAGGCGATGCTCTTCTGGGCATGAGTTTTTTGGGGCGTATGGATGTGCGCTTGTATCAAGGCATGATGACGATTAAAGCGGTCGCCGAATAAAAGGTTTGATTAGGTACAAACCCTTTTTCACTTTGGCACATGGCTGGGCTTATCGACTGAGAGAAGGAATACAGCGTATTCAAAAAAGCTTTCATCGATTCATATAGGGACATCATGGTGCACTTGACTTTCTAACCCCAAACTCCAACACAAACCACTGCGGATTCAAGCCAGCCAGCGGCTGTTTTAACTTGGCCAGTTCTTGTGCGATACCATGAATTTCAATACGCAGCAGCGTAGACACTTCGCCCATTTCGTGCAAAATCGGCCGGAGGTTTTCAATATGGGCGAGCAAGGCGTTGGCATCTACAAAGCCCTCGCGGCAATGAGCGACATTCCCGGCAAAACTGAAACCGTAATACAGGCAACCCGGTTCACGCGAGGACCAGTCTACATACTTCTGGCAGATGGCGCGAAATGTGGCGGCCTGACCGTCGTGGATTTGAAAGTAAGGCGCGCCGGAAACACAGGTATCAGCGGTGGTCATATTAAATAAAGCGTGAGTTTACTGAGGGGATTGTGACAATTCAGCACCTTCGACCACCACCCTTAAAAACTGTAACGCTTGCTGGTCTTGAATGCGTATGCCGGTAGCGACCACGCCGCGCTGGCCAGGCGCGATACCGCCACTAATCAGCATGGAGCGGCTCTGGTCGAGCAGTCGGCCACGGGCGTCGTATTGCAGCATACGTACCTGCACACGACCGATGGCTAAGTTGCTGTTGTTTTGCACGGCAGCGTAGACCAGGCCACGGTTATCAGCAATGGGTCCGGCAGGCAAATAGCGTGCAGGGTTGCGCGGCAGGTCCAAACGCATGGCACGCATGGCGGCATCCTTGCCGATGTCGGAGTTAGAACTGGCCGCCAGTTGGTAGTGTTGCACAGCCATGTCCGTCTCACCGCGGCCTTCGGCAATTTGGCCGAGCAAGGCATAACCGGGTGCTGTCGGTAACAAAGTATTGGCTTTTTTCAAAAACGGTTCGGCCTGCTCTTTTTTGCCTGCGTTAAACAGCGCAATCCCGCTTTGCACATAAGGCTTAAAGTAATCCGGCTGCATCTGTATGGCTTTATCGTAAAAAGCCAGCGCCTCGGTGGTATTTTTGCGCGTCAAGGCAATATCGCCGAGCAGTTCCTGAAAGCGGGCTTCACGTGGCTCGATGCTGATGGCTTTTTTGGCCAGCGCGCTGGCCGTCTCGCTATCGCCTTTTTGCAAGGCAGCTTTTGCGTCATCATAGGCTTTGTAGGCTGCACGGGTGGCCATCAGCTTGGCGGTTTTCTCGGCGTAGACTTCTTTACCCCAATCCCCCCCGGTACCCAGTTCTGCCAGCGTTTGCTTGTTTAAATCCACACGTTCTTGCGACGGCGGATGGCTGGCAAACAGGCCGCTGATAAAGTCTTGTCGCTTGCCCTCGCTCAAGCGCACAAAGGTTTCCTGCAAGGTGACGGCGGCGGCCGGGTCATAGCCTGCCAGCTTCATGTACTTCATGCCATAGTGGTCAGACTCGGATTCAGCATCACGGCCATATTTGCTCGAAATGAGTTGTCCACCCAGTTGCGCCCCCCCCACCACCAGATTGGCATAGTTGGAATCGCGCGTGGCCAAACCCACCGCCAGCATGGCACCTTGCATCAATATGCCGCGCTCCATGCCTTTGGCGCCATGGCGGGCAGCGGCATGGACGATTTCGTGGCCTAACACCGCCGCCAGTTCGGCCTCACTGTGCAGTTCGTACAACAGGCCACGGTTAAAAGCGATTTTGCCGCCCGGCATGGCCCAGGCATTGGGAATAGAGTCATTGAGTACGACAAACTCGAACGGCAAATCTGGCCGGTCAGACACCGCCGCCAGTTTTTGCCCGACCTGCTGCACGTAGCGGGTCAGTTCCTGGTCGATCACATAGTCACCACCCTGCGATTGTCGGGCCGGGCTGTAGTTTTGCTGGCCGATTTGAATTTCCTTGTCTTGCGAAACAAACTGAAATTCGCGTACCTTGGTGACCGGGTTGACGCCGCAGGACAGCAGCGTCAGCGCCAGTGACAACATCAATATCGGTTTTTTGTAGCCATGCATGCTTTTAATCTGTGATCTAGTCTGGGTAATTGGCCTGGATTCCGGCCTGCGCCGGAATGACAGGATGCATTAAGTAATCACGGTAGGTTGCTGACGACCCGTCAGTTGCGGCAATTGTGAAATCTGGTGCGAGACTTGTATCAGTTCGGCCAATGCCGTTTGCGCATCCAGTGTTTGCTGGGCCGGGTCTTCGGTATAGGCTTCGAGGTACACCCGAATGGTTGCGCCTTCGGTGCCAGTGCCGGATAAACGAATGACGATACGTGAGCCGCAGGCAAACAGAATACGCAAGCCTTGACCAGTGCTAAGTGAGCCATCAACGGGGTCGGTATAGCTAAAGTCATCTACCGTTTGCACGGTGTAGCTGCCCAATACCTGCCCCGGCAGGGTGTTGAACTGCGCCTTGACATGGGCCATCATCGCATTGGCATCGGCGGTGGGGACACCCTCGAAGTCATGGCGAGAATAGACATTGCGGCCATAGATCTGCCAGTGTTTGCGCACCAGCGACTCGACACTTTCGCCAGTCACTGCCAGCAGATTGAGCCAGCACAGCACCGCCCACAGGCCATCTTTTTCGCGCACATGGCTGCTGCCAGTACCAAAACTTTCTTCACCGCACAGCGTGACTTTGCCTGCATCCATCAAGTTACCAAAAAACTTCCAGCCGGTAGGCGTTTCAAAGCCGGCCATACCCAATTTTGCCGCCACGCGGTCGACCGCGCCGCTGGTAGGCATGGAGCGCGCCACGCCCGCCAGCCCTTGCGCATAGGCCGGGATACGGGTGGCGTTGGCGGCAATCAGTGCCAGACTGTCAGAAGGCGTGACAAAAAAGCCACGGCCCAGAATCATGTTGCGGTCGCCATCGCCATCGGAGGCGGCCGCAAAATCCGGGGCCTGTGCACCACCGTAGGCAATCTTCACCAAGTCTTCGGCATAGGTCAGGTTAGGGTCAGGGTGACCACCGCCAAAGTTTTCAGACACTTCGCAGTTCATCAGGCTGTCAGCGGGGGCGCCCAGACGGTGAATCAAAATCTCTTTGGCGTAGGGGCCGGTCACGGCATGCATGGCGTCAAACTTGATGCGGTGACCATCAGCCAGCCAACGCTGGATGGCGGCAAAGTCGAACATGCTTTCCATCAGGTCGGCATAGTCGCGCACCGGGTCGATGACTTCTACGCTAAAGCCGTCCACCACCGTGGTGCCCAACACGCCTAAATCAATCTCAGGCACATCCGCGACCTTGTAGCTGCTGATGGTTTTGCTTCCGGCAAAAATGGCATCGGTGATTTTCTCGGGTGCCGGGCCACCATTGGCGGTGTTGTACTTGATGCCAAAGTCATCGTCCGGACCAGCGGGGTTATGACTGGCGGAAAGAATAATGCCGCCAAAAGTCTGATATTTACGTATCACATGCGAAGCGGCCGGGGTAGACAACACGCCATGCTGACCCACCAGCACCTTGGCAAAGCCATTAGCCGCGGCCATGCGGATGATGATCTGTATCGCCTGTCTGTTATAAAAGCGACCATCGCCGCCCAACGTCAGCGTGGCATTGGCCGGAATCTCCAGGGTATTGAAAATACTCTGCACAAAGTTTTGCAGATAATGTGGCTGCTGAAACACGTTGACTTTTTTACGCAAGCCGGAAGTGCCGGGTTTTTGATCACTAAATGGTTGGGTGGCAATGGTGTGGATAGTCATGGCGGGGCTCAATACAAAATAATCTTTGAATAGATTGTATTACAAACCCCGTCAAAATTGCGCCCTGTATGCGCTTGCTTTTGCCAGAAGACTGTTTTAAGCGCATCGTTGCAAAAATGCGCATTTAAAGCACACTTTCAGAAATCGGGGTTTACCAGAACATGGGCAAACCCCGCTCGATTAATAACCTTCGCAACCTTTGCAGAAGCATTGATCAGGGGGACGACTAGCCACGTTTTTCAACTTTTTCGGGACGCTCCACTTTTTCTTGCTTTTCGACTTTTTCTGGCCGTTCTACTTTCTCGGCTCTTTCTACTTTTTCTGGTCTTTCTGTTTTTTCAGGTCGTTCACTTTTTTCCACTCTTTCAACTTTTTCGACCTTTTCAGACTTTTCAGGCCGCTCAGCTTTTTCCGGACGTTCGGCTTTTTCACCACGTTCTGCCCGCTCAGCCTTTTCTGCGCGCTCCACGCGAACCACATCTAGCCCAGAAACCTGGATTGTGCTGCGGTGAGGACGCTCAATGCTGCGGGTAGATGCACTGCGGTCATCAACACTGCCATCGCCTCGCAATTTGATACCAGACATGCCGACATCGTCCAGTCCAGCAGCCAGACTGATATTAGAAACCAACATAAGACACAACGCTGGCAAACACTTGATCGCTTGAATCATGATTTTTCCTCTCAATAATATGTGTGTAAATTTCACACATATTTAGAATAACAGAATAAGACCCCCTGTCAATAAATGTGTGTATTTTTTACACGCACATGTATAATCGCATCATGTCAGAAAATATTTCCAATTTGTCAGAGACCACGCGATTATTGCTTACGACCTTTCGTCAGCTGATTAAACCGATGGTGCGCCTGTTTCTGGCCAAAGGCATCACCTATACCTTGTTGCTAGAAGAAATCAAACGTACTTTTGTTGAAGTCGCCGAGGACGAGTTCAAGCTAAATGGCAAGCCACAAACTGACAGCCGTATTACCTTACTGACCGGAGTGCACAGGCGCGATGTACATCGCATACGTGCTGAACAGCTCCCTGAAGTCAGCAACAAAGCCAACTTTAGTGCGCAAATTATTGCGCAATGGATTGGTAATCGGCGCTACCTGACGCATACTGGCGCCCCTAAACCGTTGCCGCGCACACGCCGACAGGGCAATGAGGAGAGTTTTGAGTCTCTGGTGGCGACCATCAGTAAAGACATACGCTCACGCCCGGTATTGGATGAATGGCTGCGTATTGGCGTGGTTAGCCTGACTGACGACGGGATGGTGCAATTAAATACCGAGGCGTTCGTCCCGCAGCATAACCTTGAAGAACAACTGTTCTTTTTAGGAATGAATGTACACGACCATCTGGCGGCCGCCGTGAATAACACGCTCAGCGAACAAAAGCTGTTCGAGCGTTGTGTCTATTACGATCAACTGACGCTGCCACAAATTGAGGCATTGCATGACTGGATCAAACAGCATGGCATGACCTTTCTAAAAAATGTGAATCAGCAGGCCATGCAAGAAGACCATTCTGCACAACAAGACCACAAAGCCAATACTTACCGCATGAATACAGGCTTGTATTTTTATTTCGAACCTTCACAAGCGCAGACACAGGATGATGCATAAAACACATCAAGCGATACTCTGGCTCCTGGCAACTTTGCTGTGTATCCCAACGGCCACGGCTGGTAATGTCTGTGATACGAATATCAATTATGAATTAGAAGAAGTCACCACCGGACAAGGCGGGATTGGTGGCACAGGCCATCAAAAAGGCGGCATCGGTGGCACCGGGCATGGCCAGGGCGGTGTAGGTGGTACCGGGCACAGTCACGGCGGCATCGGTGGTACGGGATGGAAAACCAGCGTACAAGATGGTCAAAGCTATGTCATTGGTGTGGTCACTGGCTTTGCCAGCGTTTGCGTTAATGGCGTAGAAATCCATTACAGTGAAAATACACCGGTAGAAAACGATGGGCAGCAAAGCAGCTCGGGACAATTGCAAGTGGGGCAGTTAGTATCGATTGCCGCCAGTGGGCGTGGTCAGGAAGTGCGTGCACAAAAAATTTCTATTCTGCATGCACTCAGTGGTCCGGTAACGCACATCGATGCAGCACAAGGAACCCTACAGGTGATGGGTGCCAATGTGGATGTTCGCACGGCAATTAATCCTGCTTCACCGATACGTGTGGGTGATCATCTGCGTGTCAGCGGACTAAGTCAGGCCAATGGCACCATTCAAGCAACACGCACCGAAAAAATGTCCGCCAACAGTCCAAGCTATGTGTATGGTCAAAACATTGCTGGCAGTCGTTCGTCTGGCGTCCCGGTAAAAGGCATAACCACCCCTCCTGCACCAACACAGCGTGTACAAGGCACTTGGAACGGTACAGCCCTGATTGCCAAACAGGTACAAAATACACCACCAATCACCTTGGCTGCCGGTACGGCAGTACACATACAAGGTTACCAGCTAGAAATGCAAGCTGGCACAGTACAGGTTCAGGGAATCGCCGTTCAACTTGGCCAACCATCGCGCAAAGATGACAAGTTGATCATTGTGCATGGTACGGTTGATAAACAAGGTCAGGTTCAAGCCGGTACAGTGGAATATGTTGATAACCAGCGCATTCTGGAACGTGGCGGCAAATCGGTACGCGTCCGTGAAAACAAAACTAGCGTAAAAACGAATGATAATGACAACAGCGACGATGAACAAAAAAAGGTAGAAAAAGCCCAGAAAGCAGAAGAAGATTTACAGGAAGACCTTGCAAAAATACAGGAAGAGGCCACCAAACAGGCTGAAAAACGCGCTGAAGAGGCAGCCAAAGCCAATGAAAAACAAGCAGAAGAAGTAAACAAAGCCGCAGCCAAGCAAGCAGAAGATACACAAAAAGCAGTGAAAGAAACGCAAAAAACACAAGAAAAACTGAACGAGAAAAGTGGTCAGCGCCCTGGTCAGACCGAGCAAGGTACTGTCGGGAAATCGGAACGGATTGAAAAGTCTGAGAAAACCGAAAAAGTTGATAAGGTTGAAAAAAGTGACAAGGTCGAAAAACCAGAAAAAGTCGATAAAGTAGAAAAACCGGATAAAACTGAGAAACCCGAGAAAGTTGAGAAACCAGAAAAGATAGAAAAACCAGAAAAAGTGGAAAAACCCGAGAAAATAGAAAAACCGGAAAAGATTGAAAAACCGGAAAAAGTTGAGAAGCCGGAAAAAATAGAACGCAGTGGAAAAGATTGAACAAACTTTTAATAACAAGGAGAGGGAGCATGCATTACAAATTATTAATTTTGGGTGCCATCAGTTGTTTGTCCGTGACAGCGCAAGCAGAAAATAACCTGACGTTTACCACTGGTGTGGATTACAGCAGCGGCGGCTATGGTCAGTCAGAAAAAACACGCATTACTTATGTGCCTTTTATTACCAAATATGAACTGAATGACCGCTGGACCTTTAAAGCAATCGTACCTTGGCTGCAAATTGATGGTCCCGGGGGCGTGACTGCTGATAGCCGTGTCACGACTGGCACGGCGGTGTCCAATACGCGGACCAGAGAGTCTGGACTAGGCGACATCGTACTTGGCACCACTTATGGCGCATTCCAGTCTGATAGTCAAAAGCTGTATA
This sequence comes from uncultured Methylotenera sp., assembly GCA_964470225.1. Classification (GTDB taxonomy): domain Bacteria; phylum Pseudomonadota; class Gammaproteobacteria; order Burkholderiales; family Methylophilaceae; genus Methylophilus. Next base: position 8,539 of record CAYYBN010000057.1, read on the forward strand.
TTGACCTCGGCGCCAAAGTCAAACTGCCCACCGCGTCAGAAAGTAAAGGCCTAGGGACTGGTAAAACCGATTACACCGTCTCTGCTGACGTGTACAAAACGTTCAACCAGTTCACACTGTTAAGCACGGTAGGCTATAAAGTGCTGGGCGATCCATCAGGAGTGTCACTCAACAACGTCTGGTTTAGTACCGTGGGCGGAGTTTATAAATTTGATAGTCAGAATAGTGCAGGCGTCACGCTGGACTTGCGTCAGGCGACCAGCAGCCGCTCTACCAACCTGCGTGAATACACTGTATTTTACTCACATAAATTTAACAACACCTACAAATTGCAAAC
>CAYYBN010000057.1:8885-9967 GCA_964470225.1 uncultured Methylotenera sp.
TATGGTCGCAGGCGACACCACCTCCAGCGTTGATTTTGGGGCAGGTGCCATGCTGGCGGTGAGCTGGTAGCCGTTGACACTCGCAGTATTCAAACAGTGTTAGAAAAGGCAGTGGGGATCAAAGACCTCAGTGCCCGTATTTAAAACAATTAACATCATAATTAATAACTTGAGAGGGAGGCTGTCATGGCTTTATTGGAAAGTGGTTTATCTAAACTATCAGTGGTGACCCAGTCACTAAAAAAAACTGCATTTATCGGCAGTGACGGAAATGATGTAATCCTGGCTGGGATCGCCTCATTAGGCGCCGTTGATGGCACGCCAGTAGTGGTACTGGCTGGTGCTGGTAACGATCTGGTGGTTGGTGGTAATGGAGGCGATGCGCTGGATGGCGGTAGCGGCAATGACACAATTTATGGCGACAGTGTACTGGTTTCTGACCTGCTGAGCATTGGTGGTAACGATATCATTACCGGAGGGGATGGCGATGATACTTTATACGGCCAGGCAGGTAATGATGTGTTGGTGGATGGCGATGGAAATGATAAGCAGTATGGCGGTACAGGTCATGATGTATTGCAAGACGGATTGGGGGATGACTTACATCATGGTGGTAGCGGCATAGACACTTACTTTGTTGTCACGACCTCTCTTGAGTCCGTGACAATCAACCTCGCTGCAGGCACTGCGACAGGTTTGGGCGTAGGCAATAACACACTGATTTCAATTGAGAATGTAGTGGCCGGAGTCGGTGATGATATTGTAATTGGCGATAGCGGTGCTAATAAAATCAGTGGTGGCTTGGGCGCAGATCAAATCACAGGTGGCGCCGGTGCAGATATTTATGCCTATGACTTCTTCCAGCAATCTTATGGTAGCCACCGTGACACCATCAACGGTGCAGAATTTGGTGTAGGGGGTGACAAGTTTCGCTTTGACTTGAATGGTGTGAACAGTGGCATTGACTCTACCGGCTTTTATAGCCTGACAATTACCAGTAGTTTCAGCGTAGAGCAATTACTGCAAGGTTATTTGCGCAGCAGCCTGACGGGCGACGGACTCGCCATTAACCAGGCGATTTT
>CAYYBN010000058.1:0-9928 GCA_964470225.1 uncultured Methylotenera sp.
GGACTGTACGCCGCCAACTTTGGCGGTGGCCAGGTAGACATCACCAGCGGCAAATTTGTATTTAGTGCGGCTGAGGCTTATATGATTGAGGACGGCCAGATCACCTACCCGGTAAAAGGCGCAACGCTGATTGGCAACGGGCCAGATGTGCTGACCAGAGTCAGCATGGTGGGGAATGATATGGCGCTGGATAGTGGTGTCGGCACCTGCGGCAAAGAAGGCCAGAGTGTGCCGGTGGGTGTGGGGCAGCCTACTTTGAAGATTGATGGATTGACGGTGGGTGGGACGTCGGCATAGCTTGTTATGGTTTAGACTTTAGGTAAGATCACAATCAATATGGAATTACTTGATTTTGATGAAGAAGTTGATTTTTTAATAATGTCTCTCGAAGCTATTGAACCGTTATTCAAAAATACAAACAGTTTAATTTTAGAAAAAATAAGAAATGGTGAGGATATTACATCGCTTGATTTAACTTACAGGACTGAGTTTTTATGTGGTCTAGCATTTGTAATTTGCCAGAAATATATTAAAGCGTCTCTTGGATGGATTTCATTAGACCTTTCAACATCATTGAAGCTTGGTAAACAATATAACTCACAACTATCATATGTTCAGATAATTAATGCTGCTGCCAATTACTGGAAGCATTCAGATGAATGGAATACTCTTTCATTTAAGAATGCTGAAAATAACCTTTTCAACGTTACCAGCAAAGATAAAGTCCAGTTAAATCCACAGGCCAAAAAAACTATGGATACCATTGAAGCAGTCACTCAATGGACCGATTACACGTGTTTTAATTTGTTGTATAAATTATCATTAAGCAAGAATTACAGCCTTTTAAATTTAATACCAATTTTGGAAGAATGGCGTAGTAAAACACTTCAACACTACAGAGAAACGACTTAACTAGCGTGGTGGACTGAATCGCTCAGTCAGCCTTATTCATTTCATAACTCAAACACACGCCTGCAATTTTATCCATTGCCTCAATACGCATCACTTTAAATTCTGCCAGCCCAGCCAAACGATGTAGGCATAACACAACACCGGTAATACAAACGCATGCTGCAAACCGCCAGCATCGGCCAGCAAGCCAGCCCGTACGGCGGACTAAATCAGTCCGCCGCATTAACCTCAAAACTCAAACACGCGCCTGCAATTTAATCCCCATTGCCTGCATCACCTTATGCACAGTATCAAACCTTGGTTGTGCATTTGGGCGTAGGACTTTATAAAGCGCCTCTCGCGTTAAGCCACTTTTTTCGGCAATCTCAGCAATACCTTTGGCACGGGCAATCACCCCCAACGCATATGCCAATTCGGCACCATCGCATTCTTCGAGCACTATGTTCAGGTAGGCTGCAATATCTGCCTCGGTTTTAATATGTTCTGCCATATCAAACTCGGGCAACTCTGAGACTTTGATTTTTTTAATCATGTACCTTCCTCTCAAGGCAGTATTGCAGTGTTTTGATCTAGACTTCCCAATCCTCAATCAGCAGCCCTGAAACACGACTAAATTCACCGGTATTGTGCGTAACTAAAGTAGCTTTTTGTGCACGAGCAATGGCTGCGATGAGTAAATCATTGGCACCGATCATCTGACCTTTTACACTCAGTTCTGCACGAATTTGTGCGTAATGTTCTGCGGCCAGGTTGTCGAACTCAAAACTTTGTATAGGCGCAAACAGCTTGTGCAAACGGGCCAGATTGCTTTCTTGTTGCTGACTGCGCAAAGCGCCGAACATCAATTCGGCTTTGACCACGCTACAGAGCGCAATGTCTGAGGGTGAATGTTGTGTAAAGCGACGGCGTACATTGAGATTTTTACGCTGCCATAACTGAATACAGGCATTGGTATCCAGTAAATAAATCATTCAAAATGCTGCCGGTTTTCGAGTGGAGGTTGCTCGGGTCGTTGTAGTGACGCATCCGCTCCGTCGTCGAATAATGCCAGATAATCTTCTGACCATTGAGCATCAATGCCAGCTTCCTTCTTTGCAATCTCGGCCAAGTATTTGGAAAGTGGCAGATTGGCTTGCTTGGCTTTGAGCCTTAGCTTGTTCTCAATTTCATCTGGTACGTAAAAGTGTAATTGCGACATGTTGGCCTCCATGTATGTGCTATATGTGTCACATTATGAAACAACGCAGAATTAAGTCAACTCCGAACATTGCCTCAAACATGTCACTTTAAATTCCGCCAGCCCAGCCATGCGATGTAGCCATAGCACAACACTGGCAACACAAACGCATGGTGCAAGCCAACAGCATCTGCCAACAAGCCAGTCAACAATGGCACCACCGCCCCGCCCACTATTGCCGTTGCCAGCAAGCCAGAACCTTTTTTCTCCAGGCCGGATTGCAGGCCTTTAATACCCAAAGTAAAGATGGTTGGAAACATGACGGAGTTACATAAACCAACCAGCACCATGCTGTAAATTGCCAGCATGCCCTCGCTGTTCATGGAAAAGACAATCAGCACAATAGACAACAGCGCATGCACGCTCAGCACGCTGGCCGGGGCAAAGGCCTTGAGCGTAAAGATACCGATAAAGCGACCGACCATGGCGCCACCCCAGTACATGGCGACCAGCGGTGCGGCTTGCGCTTCGGGGAGTTGGGTGAGCTCTTTGATATAGTTGACCAGAAAACTGCCAATGGCCACCTCCGCCCCGACGTAGCAAAAAATACCCAGCATGCCCAACAGCAAACCGCGGTCAGCCAATACCTGGCGCCAGGTGGTTTGGTCATGCGATGCGCGATCCATCTCGCCCAGCTGCACACGAGACAACACCAGCGCAATCACCACCAGCACGCCTGCAATCCACAGATAAGGCTGCAACACGCCATCGGCCTGACCACTGTGCAGGTTGGCAAGAATAAACACCGCACCAAAAAACGGTGCCAGAAATGTACCAAACGAGTTAAAGGCCTGCACCATGGTCAGTCTGGAAGATGCGGTTGCTGACGGGCCGATCACCGAGACGCAAGGGTTGGCCGCCACTTGCAACAACACAATACCGGCAGCCAGCACAAACAGCGCCACCAGAAACAGGGCATAGATATGCAGGATGACCGCCGGGTAAAACAGCACGCAACCTAGCGCCGCCAACGTAAACCCGATGACCATGCCACGTTGGTAGCCGACTCGCTCGATCAGGCGGCTAAACGGAATCGAGGTTAAACCATAGGCGGCAAAAAAACAAAACTGCACCAGCGCCGCCTGGGTGTAGTCGAGGTTAAAAATGGCTTTCAGGTAAGGCACCAGAATGTCGTTCAGGCAGGTAATAAAGCCCATCATGAAAAACAATACGGTGAGCGAGGTCAGGGCTTTTTTGTACATAGATTTCCTAAAAGTGGCGCTGCAATCGCGCAGGCAAGCAATCTGTGGTGCATGGTCAAACACCATTTTAGCCAAGTTTGCACTTAATGAGAATTAGGCATTAAAACGCCTTGTATTCAAGGATTTAAATGCTTGACGCGAGAATCTGGACTGCCCTAATATGTCATCAGCAAGGCCACAAGCCTGACAGTTTTAACCCACTTCTAGACCAAGGAGATTGTATGGCAACACCCAAAAGTACCGAGCCCACCAGTAAGAAAACCACCGCAAAAAAAGCAGTACCGGCTATCGTTGCTGAAAAGCCAGTCAAGAAAACCACCAAATCTGCTTCAACCACCAAAACCACCACCCGCAAAAAAGCCAAATCCGTTGTGATTACCAGCGAAGACCGCATCAAAATGATAGAGGTCGCCGCATATTATATTGCCGAGAAACATGGCTTTGGCAGCAATCACCTCGACCACTGGTTGCAAGCTGAGCAGCAGGTGGATGCAACACTGAACGCCTGATTTTGGTATGTACACCGCAATGGCGGTTGCCTTAAACAGCCAGCCCAATAAAAAACCCCGGCATACCGGGGTTTTTTACAACATGCGATGGCTTATTTCATCACGCGGTTACGGTATTCACCAGTACGTGTATCGATCTCGATTTTGTCACCCTGGTTGACAAACAAAGGTACCGGAATTTCAAAACCGGAAGCAATTTTGGCTGGCTTCATAACTTTACCGGAAGTATCACCTTTGACTGCGGGTTCAGTGTAGGTAATTTCGCGTACCACAGTGGTCGGCAATTCGATAGAAATGGCTTTGCCATTGTAGAACTTCAGTTCACAGGCCATGCCGTCTTCCAGGAAAGGCAAGGCATCGACCATGTATTCAGCATCCACATCATACTGGTTGTACTCGGCGTCCATAAACACGTAGGTGGGGTCAGCAAAGTAGGAAAAGGTCACTTCTTTCTTTTCTAGCACGATGACGTCAAACTTGTCTTGCGCAGCATACACGTTCTCGCTAGGCGCGTCGGTCAACAAGTTTTTCATTTTCATTTTGACCACCGCCGAGTTACGGCCGGATTTGTTGTATTCGGCTTTCACTACCACCATCGGATCATTACCAATCATGATCACGTTGCCTACGCGTAAGTCCTGAGCGATTTTCATACAATGCCTTTAATTGAATTTGGGGAAGAATAAAGCCGCGCATTATACCCGATTTTTTTGCAATTTCTCAATAAAAAACACCAGCTTAGTAGCTAAATCCGGTAGGGTGGCTTGTTGTTGTGCATAGGCTTGTGCATGCTGCTTAAACTGCGGTAAATCCTGCAATAAGGCTTGCCAGTGTGCCACGTGCCAGTCACCCTGAGTCCAGGCCAGCATGGCATCGCGGACGGTCTTTTTCACGGGTGGCGAGACGTTTTGCAGATAGCGTGTCAGAAACGCCTCTAGCTTGACCGCATGGGTCTGCTCGCTTTGCTGGTAAGGCGACCACAGCATCGGTTTGGCCGCCCACAGAGCACGTATCCAACTGTCCTCACCACGCACGATATTCAGGTCGCACAACGAAAGCAGGCTGTCGTAATCGTCTTGGGTCAAAAAAGGCAAAATCACATATTCGGCTTGACCACGCTGAATGGATTGCCCCACGTTGAGAAGCGGTAATTGCAAGGCCAGGCAGACGACTTCTGCCAAAGGGGCGGGCACCAATACGCGCACAGGCTGCGGGCTCACAGCCAGGCTGTGTAGCAATGCCTGCAACGGTGCGTGTGCATAACAGAACAGGGACAGTGTGAGCCTGTGTGGCGCTGGCGCTAGCCCCAAAGCCTGCCAATTTGCCTTTGCCTGACGTATGTCCAGATCAGGTTCGCGCAGCAAACCACCCGTCTGTTCGGTAAACCCGGGATAAAAGAAATGTCTGAGCAAGCCATTCGGCTGCGGTGAGGGCTGGGCATGAAAGCTGTCCACCCATGCCTCAGCGGACAAGTAATCAACATTGACCCACCAGGTGGGCTGTCGCAACATGGCCTGCTGACAGGTCTCGGGCAGGCCACAACCAAAGGTTTCGATGACCACCGGGCCTATGTCGCTGAACGTGCTGTCTTCGTGCCAGTGTTGCAGGCTAATCTGCGGATGTCCTGCGCCGGCAAAACGCTGCGCCAGCGCCATGTCATCTACCCACAAACGGATAGGCAATCCATGATATTTAGCCAGCGACTTGGCCAAACGCCAGCACACACCAATATCGCCAAAGTTATCGACAACTTTGCAAAACAGTTCCCAGCGGATGGTGTGAGGCGCCATACAGGCAATCAAGAAAGGCTAAAGCGCAGAGTGTAACCCAAGCGGGCAAAAATAAGCTGGGGCAATATATAAGCCAGGCAAGAAAAAGAGATGAGCCAAACCTTCGTGACGCAGCGCGTCACTAGCCCTCGCCTGCCAACACCGGCGTGAACTGCTCGCTACCAGCCAGTGTTTGTAGCCAGGTCAGTTGCAACACTTTGGCATCCGTGGCAGCGTTGTGGGTACGCGCAGCCAGGCTGGCAATTACCACTTGTTTGGTGTCATGCCAAACCGCTTTTTGCGACTCGCTCAGTTGCAGACGCAAGTCTTCCAGTTTGAATAATGGCGTCATTTCTGCCGCTTCAAATAGGCTGTGTAGCCAGACATAATCCTGATACCAGCCGTCGCTATACACCGTTTTTCCGACAAAATGCTGGTTCAGGTGTTGGGCAATCTGTCTAACGGATAATCCAAAGGCCTGCAAATCTGCACGCGACTGCATATGCAAGGCCTGCGCACTATCATCCCAGTGCTGCCATTCCAACTGTGGCTGCACCAGGGCATACCAGGAATGGCCTTCCGCATCGACATAGCCAATTTCCACCGGATAGCTCCCTACCCCAAAGCCAGAGGCTTCGATATCGAGAATTATTGGCGGTTGTATCGACTGGGACATCATGGTTCATACACTTTATGAATGGCATTGAACGCGTTCATTACTGTTTGCGCATTTTAAATGGACGACTGTATTGAAGCAATCGACATACCAAGCAATTCGGCGATTAAAGGGGTAAATCCAACCAATGGAACTGACCATAGCATAGACACCGTCAAGGTGAAGTGCCATTGATGAGGCCGCTTTCATCTCCATGTATTTGTTACGCAGGCGATATGTGGGAACCTACTCACCGCATTTGGCTTAAAAGCAGTTGATAAACATGCATAGCCACTCAGCTGCAAAGCCATGTCTGCATGGTCTGACGAGCGACCGGCCAAACACACCGACAGTGTCTGTAGCGCGCGCTAGTTGTTTTTGCAATCATGCGGCCACGCAACCTAGGCAGGGCATTTACTGACATTGGCAAACTCTTCATCAGCATGATTGCATGTGGCATGTGGCATGTGGCATGTGGCATGTGGCATGTGACCAATTTTGCCATCGCATTCGAATGGCCGTGCAGTTTAAACCGGGTGCCAAACAGGGGCAGTAGCCAACATCACCAAGGTGCCAGGCAATGCAAGTGTCACCCGTCCGCCGTAAGTAACTGGGGTAACGTTCTAGCCAAACTGAGTAAGTTGACCGGCCTGCGCGGTGGCTAGCCGCGGTTTTAAATACGTGTGTGTTTTAGACACTTGAAAATCTTGACCTCTGCCCTTTTTCTTATCACATCAAGAACAACGTCATTAAGCACCATCCAATATGTCAAGTTTAAATATATCGTTCTTAAAATAACAGCCACAAACGGCCCGACGAAAATCGCCGGGCCGCTGTTTGAGTGACTGTCTAACTATCGCAACGTTTTAAGTATTTGTCTGACATTCATCAGCTTCACACTACCATAATAAAGGCGCCAAAAAAGCAAAGAAACTGCCGATCAAAAACAGCACCACGGAGAGCAGATACACCCACAGACTTTGCTGTCGCGCACGCTGACAAGCCGCCGCCAGTTGTGCATCTGCCGGGCATGGCAAATGCCGCGCCCGCCATTGCAGGCCTCCGGCCAGCAATAACATCAGTGCCGCCAAGCCGAACACCAGTGGTTTATGTGCACTGATCCACACCAGTTGCGGAAACTGGCTGACCAGACTGGTCAGCGTCGCCACCGAACCAATAGCGACCAGCGTGGCTGGCAAGGCACAACAAATCAGCGTAGACGCACTGGTAAACAGGCTAAACACACTGAGGCGTCGGCTCTGCTGCAAAGGACTCAAAGCCGGACTCATTTTGACTCCTGGCTGCTCAGTTGTTGCTTGATGACATCCACAGTCTCATTCACACGCGCCAGCTTGCTGACACTGTAGCCTGCGTCCTGAATGATTTTTTTGAAACCTTCATCGGAGACGTCCTGCCCTTCTTTGAGCTGCAAGGCCACCACGCGGCTTTTCAGGTCGACATAAGCCGATTGTTTTTGCGGCAGTGCATTCAGCTTTTTCTCGATACCTTTGGCACAAAATGCGCACACCATGCCATTGACTTCGGCCTTGAGGGTGGTCACGGCCCATGCCGAAGTAAAGAAGGGTGACATCATCAGGGTGGAAATCAACAGTATGGATGAAATATATTTCAATGGACTTTTTTTCATAAGATTGCCTTTCAACATTGGTTAAAACACAAACATCGCATTGAGTCTGGGCGCAAAGCCCTCGCCCTGCCATGGATTGGTAACGCCGAACTCAATAAAATAATCTTTGTGTATCAGGCGTAAAGCAGGGGTGATTTGCAATGAAGGGTTGTTGTTACGCATGGTTTTGGCTTCAAGCACAAACCAGGGTTGCGCCTGGTCGAAACCGGTTTCATAAAACGAAAACCCGGCCTGTACTGCAGCCGTGTCAAAGTTCATGCCTGGCGCCCTGATCAGGCGGGCTTTGGCCAGAAAATACAAGCGCGTAGATTCGGCATCAAACTGCAAGCCGGGAGTGTAGGCGAAACCATCATAACGGCCACTGGCCTCACCAACACTGCCGTTGAACCAGAGATTGGCTTGCGCCGCTGGCAGGTTCCAGCGTTGAATCAAACCGGTGTAGTTGAAGCCGGAAATGGTGGTGGCCTGCTCGCCCTTGCCGGACATGCGCATGTGCTCAACGCCAAACGCATGCCCCACACTGGGCGAGTAGTTCAACATCCATTCCTGATTGTAGCGACCGATTTCGGTCATCAGCATGGCACTGTCCTGAAACCCCATCAGTGCCGCTGCCTGTGTGGCCAGCGGACTCAGGGATAACAGCACAGCACACGCCGCAAAGCGGGATTGCTTGTGCATAAAAACTCCATATCAGTAAACAAAAAATGGGCGGATTTGCCCTAATGTTTAAAGTGATATGGGTGGTTTGATGGCAGGAGGAAAGGTCAGGGAATGAACAGGCAGCGCCAAAAACAGCGGCACCTGCGCGGAAGTGTTAGCCACTTGCAGAGACGGGAAGCGATCTAGGCGCGCAACCCCGCTGCTGAGCATGCAATAGCCACAGACATTGCAATGGTGGTGAGGCGTAGAAGATGAAGTGACGTCATCGTGATGCTGCATGTCAGAAGACTGCATGTGCGTATAATGACAGGGCATGTCCTCTGCCGCCACGGACACAGGTGTCGCCAGTTCGGCCAACTGCATTTGCATGGACATGACAGAAGCTGCCATGCCAAAGCAGGGCAACCATAGGATCAACCATAAGCAAAACAGCATTTTCATAGAGGATGTGAGTGTAACGCTTGGCAATGGTTCATGCTATCAGTAGCGAATCTCGATAATTTCATACTCGGTCTCGGCGGCGGGGGTCACCACGCGTATTTGATCGCCCAGATTTTTACCCAGCAAGGCTTTGGCCATGGGCGATACCCAGGAGATATAGCCTTGGGCCGGGTCCAGTTCATCCTGCCCGACGATGCGTACCGTCATCTCGCTATCGTCGTGCAGATTAAACAACGTCACCCAAGCCCCAAAATAGACTTTTTCGGTATTGGTCTGGGTATGGCTGTAGACCACCTCGGCCGCATCCATGCGCTTGGTGAGAAAACGGATACGGCTATCAATCTGGCGCAGACGTTTTTTGCCATAAATATAATCGCCGTTCTCGCTACGGTCGCCTTTGCCCGTCGCCCAACTCACCACACGCACCACCTCAGGCCGGTCTACTTTGATCAGATACTGAAATTCTTTTTCCAGCGCGGCATAGCCCTCGGGGGTGATGTAATTCTTGACGTCCGCCATGGCTTAATCAGCTTGTTCCAGCGCTTGCACATCCTGCACAAAGTAGCTGGTCTCACCAAAGCAGGTTGAAGGAATGCCTTTGTGTTCTTCGTACACCAGCTTGACGCGCTTGCCAGCCAACTGATTGATTTTGCTGACTACCGCGGCATTTGGCACAGTGAAATAAAACTTCTCGGCCTGGGTGCCGGGCACGGTCACCAGCACCAGCTCGCCTTCCCAGGTCTTGCATACCCAGCCTTTATTAGACAGTTTTTGCACATAGCCTACGCGCTCACCTGAGGAATACACCCAGTGCAAACTCACCCAAGTATAGCCTGCCAATAATAGCAGTGGCAGAACAAGACCCCAGAATATCCATTTGATGGCAGACATGGCT
>CAYYBN010000059.1:0-9855 GCA_964470225.1 uncultured Methylotenera sp.
CCGGGACAACGGTGGTTTGCGTATGTGAGGCCAACCAGGCCCCACCAATATGGTATTTGCCGCGTACGCCGGGAGCAGTGCGCGTACCTTCGGGGAAAATGACCACCCACAAGCCGCGTTTTAATCTGTCCGCGCCATGGTTGACCAGTTTTTTTAAGGCCTCGCGGCCACTACTGCGGTCGATGGGAATTGAGCCGACAGCCCACAAGCCCCAGCCAAAAAACGGAATCATCAGCAATTCTCTTTTCAGCACCCATACTTGCGGCGGAAAGATGCTTTGCAAGGCGATGGTTTCCCAGGCGGACTGATGTTTGGACAGGATAATCGATGGATGAGCCGGAATATGTTCGCGACCCGTGACTTCAACGTGCAAATTGCAGCTCAGTTTGAGCCACCACATGACACAATAAGCCCAGCCACTGACCCAACGCGAGCGTACCACCGCAGGCACAGGTAGCAGCAGCAACGCCAACGAAGAATAAAAGATGGTCAGCGGGATTAGGCCAAAATAAAACAACCAGGCGCGTGCATATAAAGCCATCTTTTGCACTATTTATCCCCCGCCAAAATCTGCTGCACGGCAGCAGCCAGGTCGTCGACAATACGCGTATGTGCAGGCAAAGTAGACAAGTTGCTGGTTTCTTCGCCTTTGCCAGTCAGCACCAGATACGGCTGACAACCAGCACTGGCAAACGCCTGCAAGTCGCGCAAGGCATCACCGACGGCAGGGACTAGTTTCAGGTCTACATTAAAGCGACGGGCGATTTCTTCTATCATGCCGGTCTTTGGCTTGCGGCAATCGCAGCCATCATCCGCGGCATGCGGGCAATAAAACACGGCATCAATACGGCCACCGACCTGCGCCAGTGCCTTGTGCATTTTGTCGTGAATCGCGTTCAACGTCGCCATGTCAAAATAACCACGCGCAATGCCGGACTGGTTGGTGGCCACGGCCACGCGGTAGCCTTGCTGGTTAAGCAAGGCAATCGCTTCCAGACTGCCGGGAATCGGCACCCATTCATTCGGATTTTTGATAAAGGTCGCGCTGTCGCGGTTAATCACGCCGTCACGGTCAAGGATCACGAGTTTCATCAAAAACCTAACTAAAGTAAAAAGTGATACCGAGTAAAACCAGCATTATAGTGACGACAGGAAACCATTCAATCAGTACTCGAATGCGCTTGTATGGCAAGTTGGTGTGGTACATACAATAGTGGAATAAAACAATCGTTGGCAGTATAAAAACCAAATCAAACAGAAAGCGCATTTGCCCTTGTGATACACGCCAGTTTAGATAGCTTTCTATCCAATGCATTTTTTTGACTTAGCTCGCCAGTTTGGACAAATCCGCAACGCGGTTCATGGCCTGATGCAAGGTGGCCAGCAGGCCCAAACGGTTGGCTTTTAGCGCCGGGTCGTCAGCATTTACCATGACCTCATCAAAGAAGGTATCGACTGGCGCTTTAAGTACCGCCAGTGCCTGTAATGAACCCGTGTAATCACCGGTTTCAAACAACTGGTCGGCCTTGGGCTTGGTCGCGGTCAATGCCTCATGCAGGGCTTTTTCAGCAGCTTCTTGCAACAGTGCAGCGTTGACTTTGGCTTCGAATTCACCCTCCACCTTTTTCAGGATATTCGATACCCGTTTGTTAGCCGCGGCCAATGCGGGCGCTTCTGGCAGGTTAGCAAACGCTTGCACCGCACTCAGGCGACGTGGAATTTCAGCCAGTTGGTTAGGCGAGAGTGACAACACCGCGTCCACCTCTTGCGCACTGGCGCCTTGGTCGCGCAGGTTTACCGATAAGCGGTCAAAGCAGAAGGCCTGAATGGCTTCAGCGACGTCGGCAGCACCGTTAAATACTGCCAGTGTTTGCGCAATCAGCTTATCAAAAGCCAGCGGTAAATCAGTTTCCATCAGCATGCGCAAAATACCCAATGCTTGTCTGCGCAGCGCAAACGGATCTTTGTCGCCGGTGGGTTTCTCGCCGATGCTAAACAAGCCCACCAATGTTTCCAGTTTATCCGCCAATGCCACCACCACAGCCACTTGGCTACGTGGTAATGCGTCACCGGCAAAGCGTGGACGGTAATGGTCTTCAATCGCGTAGGCGACGTCATCGGCCAGGCCTTCGTGCTGGGCGTAATAACGGCCCATAATGCCTTGCAACTCAGGGAATTCGCCGACCATATCAGTCAGCAAATCTGCTTTGGACAAGCGGGCAGCCTGTGCCACTTTGGCGACAAAGCCATCGCCACCGATTTGTTGCGCAATCGCTGTGGCAATCGCCACCACGCGGGCATTACGCTCGCCCTGTGAGCCCAGCTTGTTGTGATAGACCACTTTACCCAGGCCTTCCAGACGGCTTTCCAGGGTCTTTTTACGGTCCTGGTCAAAGAAGAACTTGGCATCGGCCAGACGCGGACGAACCACACGCTCGTTACCGCCGATGACCTTGCTGGCATCGGCCGGGTTGATGTTGGAAACAATCAAGAATTTGTTAGTCAGCTTGGCATGAGCATCCAACAGCGGGAAATATTTCTGGTTGGCCTTCATGGTCAGAATCAGGCACTCTTGTGGCACTGCCAAAAACGCTTCTTCAAACTGACCCAGCAACACATTGGGGCGTTCCACCAGCGCGGTCACTTCGTCCAGCAAGGCATCATCTTCAATCGGCTGTAAACCTTGCTTATCCGCCGCTGCTTGCAGTTGTTTGACGATCTCGGCACGACGCTGGTCAAAGCTGGCAATCACAGCGCCTTCTTCGGCCAGTTGTTGGGCGTAGCTGTCAGCTGAACGTATCGTTACGACTGGATGCTGCGCTTCAAAGCGGTGACCTTGTGTAGTGTTGCCCGCTTGCAAACCCAGGGTGGATATCGGGATAATCTCGCTGCCATGCAACGCGACCAGACCATGCGCCGGACGCACAAAATTCACGCTTTCCCAACCATCGTTGATTTGGTAAGTCATGACTTTGGGGATAGGCAATTTCGCCAGCGTTTCATCCAGGGCTTTTTGCAGCCCATCTTGCAGTGTGGCACCGGCTTGCGTGGCATCCAGAAACAGAATGTCGGCTTTGCCGTCGTGTTCTTTGCGTAGCTTGGCCACGGCACTTTCATCTTCACCCAGCGCCTGCAATTTTTTTACCAGCGCAGGCGTGGCCTTGCCATTGGCATCCAGACCCACCGTGGCAGGCATCAGTTTTTGCGCCACTTGCTTGTCTGCGGCTTTGGCAGCAACAGCAGTCAGGTGCGCTGCCAGACGACGTGGCGAAGCAAAGGTGGTGACATGCGTGTTATCACCCAGCAAACCGGAGGCTCTGAGACTCTCGGCCAGCACACCACTAAACGACTCGCCCAGCTTTTTCAGTGCTTTGGGTGGCAGTTCTTCTACAAACAATTCAACTAACAGGTTTTGCGTGGTCATTTAGTTTCCATATACTCACTAATGTCATTCCGTGCCTGACACGGAATCCAGTGTCTTTGTTTTGTCTTTAAAGTCGCTAGATTCCGACTGTCGTCGGAATGACGGTTAAGCGGCTTCTTTTTTCTTCAAGTCTGCCAACACTTCATCAGCCCAGGCTTTAGGGGCCATCGGGAAGCCCAGGCGTGCACGGCTGTCCAGATAACTTGCCGCCACACTGCGTGCCAGGTTGCGGATACGGCCGATATAAGCCGCACGCTCGGTCACTGAAATGGCGCCGCGCGCATCGAGCAGGTTAAAGGTGTGCGCGGCTTTGAGCACTTGCTCGTAGGCTGGCAGGGCCAGTTGATGTTCCATCAAATGTTTGGCCTGCTTTTCGTGCGCATTAAAGGCGGTAAACAGAAACTCGGCATCGGAATGCTCAAAGTTGTAGGTGGATTGCTCTACTTCGTTTTGGTGGAACACATCGCCGTATTTCACACCGGGTGAGTATTCGAGGTCGTAGACGTTTTCCACGCCTTGCAGATACATGGCCAGACGTTCCAGACCATAGGTAATTTCGCCGGTAATCGGTTTGCAGTTAATGCCGCCGACTTGCTGGA
The DNA here is from genome assembly GCA_964470225.1 of uncultured Methylotenera sp. Classification (GTDB taxonomy): domain Bacteria; phylum Pseudomonadota; class Gammaproteobacteria; order Burkholderiales; family Methylophilaceae; genus Methylophilus. The sequence continues at coordinate 4,024 of CAYYBN010000059.1, forward strand.
AGTAAGTAAACTGCGTCACTTCCATGCCGTTGAGCCACACCTCCCAGCCCAAGCCCCAGGCACCCAGCGTCGGGTTTTCCCAGTCGTCTTCCACAAAGCGGATATCGTTTTCTTTCAGGTCAAAGCCCAGTGCTTCGAGTGAGCCCAGATACAGTTCCAGAATATTGGCCGGGGCCGGTTTCAAAACGACCTGATATTGGTAGTAATGCTGCAAACGGTTGGGGTTTTCGCCATAGCGCCCATCCTTGGGGCGGCGGCTGGGTTGTACATAGGCCGCTTTCCAGGGTTCCGGGCCGAGTGCGCGCAGAAAGGTAGCGGTGTGGCTGGTACCGGCACCGACTTCCATGTCATAGGGTTGCAGCAGGGTACAGCCTTGTTGGTCCCAGTACTCTTGCAGTTTTAAAATGATTTGTTGAAAGGTCAGCACCATGTTGCCGTGTCCCGATTCGATTAACGAAAAGCAACATTTTACCTGATTCGCTGCTGCTAAAGGAATTGCTACACATCGCTGTTAAATGACACAAAGTGGTGATTCATACTTTTTTTACGATCGAGCGCTTAGGCAAAGTTTATGAGATTACGCACATACAAGTTCGTTCTGGATTTTTAGTGGTCATGCGGACGCTGTGGTTTGCCCTGCTGCAGTCCGCTGCGCCATTGATGCACCGCCATATCACCCCCCATACAATGGTAAGTACAATATGGACGACGGTCCGCACGTGCATGTGGCTACCCTGCACTTGCAGCAGGATGAACCGGCCATTAGCCAATATGCATTTCACTGGCATGTGCACACCAACCCGGTTAAGGGCATCACCTTAGGCCTGATGCCGGTGATGTAAGCCAAAGAATGGGCTCATGGCAGATATGCAAGCCATCTGGCTGTTATGGCTGGTGTAACCGTTGCTGCTGATCACGTTATATGCACTGCATCACCACTGCCTGGCACAGTGGTCAAGTGCCCTTTCTTGTGCACCGTAGCTAGACTCGAAAGTTTGGAAGGTTCAGTCAAGATAGATCGCGAAAGAGTAAAAAGCTTGATGGTGGTTGCGGCCAATGTCTGCGGACAAGATGTACCTGGTTTTGTCGACGAAGCGTGATAACAACTAACTCAACAGATGACGTGCCGAAAGGGCTACTGGCAGAAATGGGGCGGACAGTTTCAAATCAGTAACATGCAGCGGAGAGTCTCGGCATCTTGATTCCAGTGGCGTATGCCGTGATTGCACTGTTGTTGTTCATGACTTTGGCTCCGAGTCAAACGCTTTGCTGGTGCTGGCCAACATTCCGTTTGCCATGATAAGTGGTGTGTTTGCCTTGTGGCTGTCAGGTGAGTATTTATCGGTGCCTGCTTCAGTGGGCTTTATCGCGCTCTTGGGTATTGCGGTGCTCAATGGGGTGGTCATGGTCAGCTATTTCCAGCAACTGGCCACGCAGGGCATGGCCGCCAGCCGCATTGCCTATGAGGGGGCCAAACGCCGCTTGCGCCCGGTGCTGATGACGGCCAGTATCACTGGATTTGGTCTGATTCCGCTGCTATTTGCCGATGGTCCGGGCGCCGAAATTCAGCGACCGCTGGTGATTGTGGTGATTGGCGGCCTGCTGACCGCCACATTTCTCACCCTGTTTGTGCTGCCTATCCTGTATCAGCACTATTTCGGTGATGCGGATAAGGCCAATTAACCGGTATTACGCAGGCCAGCAGCAATGCCGTTGATGGTCAGCGGGATGGCCAGTTTGAGCTTTTCGTCAGTCTCGCCATTGCGGTAGCGTTGTATCATCTCGACCTGCAAGTGGTTGAGCGGGTCGAGGTAAGGCAAGCGTTCGCGGATAGACTTGGCCAATACCGGCTGACTGGCCAGTCGTTCATTGCTGCCCAGCAGCAGATTGACTGCCTCGGTGGTGAGCTTGTACTCCTGTTCAATGCGACTGAAAATCTCCTCACGTAGAACGCGATCGGAAAGCAAGTGGGCATAGTGTCTGGCCACAATCAGGTCAGTTTTGGCCAGTACCATGTCCACATTATTAATCAGCGTTTTGAAAATAGGCCAGCCGACCAGCATTTCCTGCAACAGCGCCAAACGGGAGTCGCGGGTATCATTTTCCAGATTCAAAAACTGATTGATGGCACTGCCTAACCCAAACCAGCCCGGTAGCAGCAAGCGACATTGACCCCAGGAGAAGCCCCACGGAATGGCACGCAAATCTTCGATACGGCGGGTGGATTTACGCGCAGCTGGACGGCTACCCAGGTTGAGGCCAGCAATTTCATCAATCGGTGTGGTGTTGAAAAAGTATTCAGCAAACCCCGGCGTCTCATATACCAGGCTGCGGTAACTGGTCATGGCCGTGGCCGACAGCGTTTCCATCACCCCTTCAAATGCCCGCCGTCTGGCTGGTTCCAACTGGTCAGACGGGAACAAGGTGGCATCCAGCGTCGCCGCCACCAGTGTTTCCAGATGCTGGCGACCCACCACGGGATCAGCATACTTGTTGGCGATGATTTCGCCCTGCTCGGTTAAACGAATCTGCCCATCCACCGTGCCTTGTGGCTGCGCCATAATGGCCTGATAGGTCGGGCCACCGCCGCGACCAACCGTGCCACCGCGGCCATGGAACAGGCGTAATTTGACCTTGGCCTGCTTGAACAGCTCTACCAGTGAAATCTCGGCCTTGTACAGCTCCCAGTTGGAGGTGAGGAAGCCGCCATCCTTGTTGCTGTCCGAATAGCCCAGCATGACTTCCTGCTCGTTACCCTGAAAGCGAATGACGTGACGGATACCAAGCAGACTCAGCCATTTGCCCATGATCATGGGCGCATCGCGCAGGTCAGCAATGGTTTCAAACAGTGGCACGATATTCAGGTCGACCTGAATATTGGCCGAGCCCCATAAGCCGCGCAACAAACCGGCTTCGCGTTGCAGCAACGCCACTTCCAGCAGGTCAGACAGGGTTTCAGTGTGTGAAATAATGTATTGACGCACGGTTTGCGTACCAAAACGGGCGCGCATTTCGCGCACGGCTTCCAGCACGCCAATTTCCTTGTGCACCAGTTCAGAGTATTGCTGGAATGGCGAGAACAACAAGCGCGGCTGCTTCAGTTCATCCAGTAACAGACCGATTTTTTCTTCTTCGTTAAACGCGGCATAGTCAAAGTCGTAGCCGGCTTTTTGCAACAACTCGGTAATCACCGCCTCATGCACGTCGGAAGATTGGCGAATATCCACCGTGGCCAGGTGGAAGCCAAAGGTACCGATGGCTTTCATCAGTTTGCCCAACCGCGGGTAAATCATGGCCTCGCCCTTGTGGGCACGCAACGAGTCAGCAATGGTAGTTAGCGGCGCCAGCAAAGCCTCTGGCGTGTCATATGGTAAAGCGTCGATGTCTTCATCGATGGCCCAACCAGCATTGGGTAACAGTGTCTGCGCCGTCATCAGCAGACGGTCATAAACACCGTTCAATGCCAGACGGTAGGGTTCATCCAGCCTGTGTGCCGACTGGTCACGCGAAATTTTGGCCAGCACCAGCACGGCATCGTCTACGCCTACCAGGCGGCTAGACACTGCCAGTTCACGTTTAAGCTGGGCCAATTCCTGCAAGTAAAAATTGAACAACGTGGTGGCCTGCAAACGCACACCTTCGCGCAAAGTGGTGCCATTGACAAATGGGTTGCCGTCACGGTCACCGCCTATCCAGCTGCCCATACGCAAAAAACTGGGCAAGCGGTAGCTGGTGCCTGCTGGCATCAATGCCGTCAAATCACGCTCCAGGTCTTGCAGCAGTTCGGGAATGGCATGCAGGAAGGTGCTTTCGTAGTAGGTCAGCGCGTTTTCAATCTCGTTGACCACAGTCAGCTTGGAGAAGCGCAGCATGCGTGTTTGCCAGAGTGCACACACTGCACCCTGCAACAACAAAGTATTTCGCCCCAGTTTGCGTTCTGAAATCAAACTGGCGCGCTCAGACAGTAACTCAGCCACTGTGCGTTCGATGTCAAGCACGCTTTTACGTTGTACTTCGGTGGGATGAGCCGTTAGCACAGGTGACACCAGCGCCTCATTGAAAAACTGCTGTATGGTTTCCGGCGCGACGCCCTCTTTTTTCAGACAGGTCATGGAGTAGGCCAATACCCCGGCAGCCGGGGTATTTTCTTGCAGGTTGGCCAGTTGCTGGGCATACAAATCTTCGGCCAGGTTGACCAGATGCTTGTAGTAACTCAAGGCACGCACCACGGATACCGTTTGTGCCGGGCTTAACCCGGACAACAATGCTTCTAGCTCCAACGAGGCACTGGCATCATGCGCCTGATGAAAATGGATGGCGGCCTTGCGTATGGACGCCACCCGCAGAAAAGCCTCTTCACCATCGATGGTGCGGATGGCATTGTCCAGCAGTGAACCGAGTAACTGGATATTGTCGGCGAGACGAGTCTCAGCAGCTTGCGCCGCTGCCTGTGCCTGTTTTGTTTGCATGGGGCTTCTCCTGTAGCACGTATTTCAAACGTAGCAAGAGACAGACCAGCTTTTGAAAATATTTTTTAGATTATAAATCAGACACTTGAATCAGGCAGACCCACAGATTGCACTGCCTTGGAAACAGGTACGCACCGATTTGGCGCTTACGGCTGCACGCCAGTTTTATGACAAGTGACGCAACAATTGTTGAAGCTCGGCCTCGACGTCGGCCACCGCTTCGTAATGCCGTCCACCACTACGCGCATACCAATAGCGACTATTCGCGGCATCGCCTTCCATTTTATGCAAAATGGCATGCAGCCAGTTGGCCAGCGGGTCACTGTAGCTTTGCGCAATGTCATGCGCGGCTTCCCATTGACCCGCCAAGGCATGCTGCACGGCCTGGGCCAGATGTGCATTCAGCGCTGCCATGGGTGTTTAGCGCGGATAGCTGATGCTGCCCTTTTGGATAAACTCGATTTTGTAGCCATCCGGGTCTTCGATAAAGGCGATGACGATGGTGCCATGCTTCATCGGACCGGCCTCACGGATGACCTTGCCACCTTTGGCCTTGACCAGTGCACAGGCCTCATAAGCATCGTCCACCTCAATGGCCATGTGGCCATAGGCAGTACCCAGCTCATAGCTGGTTTTGCCGTAGTTGTAGGTCAGTTCGATGACGGTGTGGTCGTACTCGTTGCCATAACCGACAAACGCCAAGGTAAATTCACCCTCCGGGTAGTCTTGTGAGCGCAGCAATTTCATGCCCAATACCTGGGTATAAAAGTCTATCGAGCGCTGTAAATCGCCCACGCGCAACATGGTATGTAAGATACGCATTTGTATAACTCTCCTGTATTAGGCCTGCGTTAACCGCAGGTATTTGGTCATCAGTGCATCCCGGCTTTCCTGACGGTCAGGGTCTAGCGGAATACAATCAATCGGGCAGACTTGCTGACACTGCGGCACATCGAAATGGCCTACGCACTCGGTGCACAAGTCCGGGTTAATCTGGTAAATGTCTGGCCCCTGAAAGATGGCCTCATTGGGGCAAACCGGTTCGCACACATCGCAGTTGATGCATTCATCGGTAATCATCAGTGACATGGCAGTATTCGCTCAAGACAAGTGCGCGGAGGATTTGGCCAGCATGGCCTGCTCCACAGCGGGGGATACAAACTGATGTACATTGCCCCCCAGTCTGGCCACTTCTCTGACCAAACTGGAGGAAATAAACATATATTCTTCGGCCGGGGTTAAAAACAGCGTTTCCACCCTGGGAAACAGTTTGCGGTTCATGCCCGCCAGTTGAAACTCGTATTCAAAGTCACTGGCAGCACGCAAGCCACGCACCACCACTTGTGCCCCTTCGTCTTGCACA
>CAYYBN010000060.1:0-3106 GCA_964470225.1 uncultured Methylotenera sp.
TCGGCACGTATCCATTCAGTTTCCATCACACCAATATCCGGGTTTTCGGTTTTAACTGCGAACCCCTGATCTAACCAGAACTCGCGAACCACTGGCCAGATTTTTTCCGCCGGGGCCGTGACCACCAGCCAGCGCTGCATACCAGCCTTCACCATACGTACATTCTTCACATCTGCCAGTACCGGTTGCTGACCGCCGTTGGCATCGGCTGCCTCCTGATTCTGACTGTAGGCAGAATAACTGGTATTGCCCGGTACTGAGTAGGCAGTACTACTGCGCACCGTGGTCAGGTCAGGTGGTACCTCCAACGGTTTGGAGCGGCCTGCGCCTTTATAGTCGGAAGTATTGTCCATGAACGGAATGGAATCACAACCAGCCAGCGCCAGACCCAACACACAAGCCAAGGTAAAGCGCATCACAGATGTAGGCATTTTCTAGGTTTCCTTTTAGAAGGGGATTTGGGCTTGCTGCATGGCAGACATTAATACACCATGGTGTTGCGCCGACAGGTTGACCAGCGGTAGCCGTATGCCGCTGCTTATCAGGCCCATGCGCTGCAACACCCATTTAACAGGAATCGGATTGGCTTCAACAAACAATTTTTGATGCAGGGCGAACAGCAAGGCGTTGGCAGTCCGTGCAGCAGTCAACTCGCCGTTGAGCGCGGCTTGACACATGCGGTGCATCAATGCCGGGGCCACATTGGCAGTCACTGAAATCACACCTTTGCCACCCAATAGCATCAAGGCCAATGCGGTAGCATCGTCGCCACTGTACACAGCAAAGTGGTCAGGCGCACGTAAAATCAGGTCAGTGCCACGCTCTATGCCACCCGTGGCATCCTTGATGCCGACAATATTTGGAATCTGTGCCAGTCGCAACACGGTATCGTTACTGATATCGCAGCCAGTGCGCCCCGGTACATTGTACAAAATTTGCGGAATAGCCACTGCCTCTGCAACCGCTTTAAAATGTTGATACAAGCCTTCTTGTGTCGGCTTGTTGTAATAAGGCGCTACAAGCAGACAGGCATCCGCACCCAAAGACTTGGCCTTGGCGGTCAACTCAATGGCTTCCGCCGTGGCGTTGGCGCCGGTACCAGCAATCACCGGCACACGTTTGGCCACATGCTCCACCGTGGTTTTAATCAGCAGGCAATGTTCCTCAACGCTAACGGTTGGAGATTCGCCGGTGGTACCCACAATGACAATACCATCGGTACCTTCAGCCACATGGAAATCAATCAGCTTTTTCAGCGCATCCAGGTCCAAACGACCATCTTCAAACATGGGGGTGACAATTGCCACCAAACTGCCCGTGAACATACTTGAACCAATAAGGGTGATGAAAGCAGGCATTTTAACTGATTCCGGCAACGAACGCCAAAGCTGGCGCAAGTCAGCTGCGATATAAGCAATGGCTATACCCTAGTGCTAAAAGTTCTTTCTCATGATTGCATACACCGCCTATAATCAATGTCCACTTTTAAAGGGGTCCTTGCATGCGAACGCCTGCAACCGCCATGCGTGCCAGGCATCCGGCTGCGGACTGCATTCATGCTTTGCGCTATAATTCAAGCTTGCATTGCAATCCGATGATCATGATGCAAACTGTGAACATCTCCCCTGTTTTGGAATCTGAATACTGACATGACTTCCAGTTACCTGATTATTTTGATTAGCACCGTGTTGGTAAACAACATCGTGCTGGTAAAAATTCTGGGCCTGTGCCCGTTTATGGGGGTGTCCAAAAAACTGGAGGCCTCGGTCGGCATGGCTGCCGCCACCGCGTTTGTGCTGACGCTGGGCTCCATGACCAGTTGGGCGATTAACCATTATTTGCTTGAACCCAACAACGTGGTCTATTTGCGCACCCTGTCATTTATCGTGATTATTGCCGGTGTGGTGCAACTGACCGAGATGGTGATGGAAAAAAGTTTTCCGCTGCTGTATCAAATGCTGGGTATTTATTTACCACTCATTACCACCAACTGCGCGGTGCTGGGCATTCCCTTGCTGAACGCCCAGTCCAGTCATAACTTTGTTGAATCCGGTCTATACGGCTTTGGCGGCGCGTTGGGCTTCTCGCTGGTATTGATTTTGTTTGCTTCCATCCGTGAACGACTGGAAGCAGCCGACGTGCCTACACCATTTAAAGGCTCGGGCATTGCCATGATTACCGCGGCACTGATGAGTCTGGCCTTTATGGGCTTTGCCGGTCTGGACAGGTTCTAGTATGCTAATTGCAATATATATCATGCTGGGCTTGGCGGTCCTGCTTGGTTTGTTGCTGGGCTTTGCCGCGCTCAAATTCAAGGTTGAGGGTGACCCACTGATTGCCAAAATTGATGCCATTCTGCCGCAAACCCAATGTGGTCAGTGTGGGTATCCAGGCTGCAAACCTTATGCCACTGCCATTGCCGGTGGTGAAGCAGACATTAACCAATGCCCGCCGGGCGGTGATGCCGGGGTGCGTGCGCTGGCGGATTTGCTGGGTGTGGAATACAAACCACTCAATGCCGAACACGGGGAACCAAAACCCAAATCAGTGGCCTTTATCGACGAAAACACCTGCATCGGCTGCACCCTGTGCATACAAGCTTGCCCGGTGGATGCCATTCTTGGTGCGGCCAAGCATATGCATACCATCATCAGCAGCGAATGCACCGGCTGCGAGCTGTGTCTGGCACCCTGCCCGGTGGATTGCATCAGCATGCAGCCGATAGGCGAAACCCCGGAAAACTGGAAATGGAAGTATCCGACCATTCCGATTGTGCCCGTGCAAACGCATTAATGTGGTGGCACCAGCTAACATACAAACAGAACCATAGACATTAAATCTGCTACTGATGAACGCATTGACCCCATTTGGACGCGCTATACAGGGAATATTCCGATTCCATGGTGGCGTGCATCCGCCGGAAAATAAAACGCAATCGACACAGTTGCCGATTGCCAGCCTGCCGCTGCCTGCGCTGCTGACATTGCCGCTGCGGCAGCACGTGGGTCATTTGCCCAAACTCAAGGTCAGTGTTGGTGAGCATGTGTTGAAAGGCCAACTGCTGGCCGAAGCCGAAGGCAGCGTCTCCGCCGCCATTCACGCGCCC
>CAYYBN010000060.1:3116-9799 GCA_964470225.1 uncultured Methylotenera sp.
GACCGCCATTGAGGAAGCAGTGATTCCGCACCCGTCCGGCCTTCCCGACCATTGCATCCTGCTACAACCGGATGGTCAGGACACCTGGATAGCTCACGCCGGACTGGACTGGCAGCAAACCGACAAAACCACGCTCATCAAACAACTGGCCAATTCAGGCATTGTCGGCATGGGCGGCGCCACCTTTCCAACGCAAATCAAACTGCGTACTGATGGCAAAACCAATATCCACACGCTGGTCATCAATGCCGCCGAGTGCGAGCCGTATATCACCTGCGATGACATGCTGATGCGTGAACGTGCCGCAGGTATTGTGCAGGGCATCCGCATTGCGCAACACCTGATGGCCGCCGAAACTGTGGTCATCGGTATTGAAGACAACAAGCCGCTAGCGGTCGCTGCCATGCAACAGGCCGTGCAGGGCACTGACATGATGGTCCAAGTGGTGCCTACACTTTACCCGAGTGGCGATGCCCGCCGTTTGGTGTATTTGCTGCTGGGCAAGGAAATCGGCCACGACAAGCGTTCCACCCAGGAAGGCATCCAGGTGTTTAACGTAGCCACTATGCTGGCGCTGCACCGCTATTTTGACCACGGCGAACCGGCCATCAGCCGCATTGTGTCCATGACAGGTAACGTGGCCAGACCGCAAAACTTTGAGGTGCTGTTTGGCACCCCGGTCAGCCATCTGGTCGCTGCGGCTGGTGGCGCACGTGCCGACACCAGTCACTACATCATGGGTGGGCCGATGATGGGCTTTGATTTGCCCAATGCCGAGGTGCCGATTACCAAAGCAGCCAACTGTATTATTGCGGCCTCGCCCGGCCTGTTTCCGCCTGCGCCACCCGCCATGCCCTGCATCCGCTGCACGCGCTGTGCCGATGCCTGCCCGGTCAGCCTGCAACCGCAAGAACTGTACTGGTTTGCCAAGTCGGATAACTTTGACAAGGCGCGTGATTACCATTTGTTTGACTGCATCGAGTGCGGTGCGTGCAGCTATGTCTGCCCCAGCGATATTCCGCTGGTGCAATACTACCGCTACGCCAAGAGCGAGATTATTGCGACCGACAAGGCCAAAGAAGCCGCCGACCTCGCCCGCGAACGCAACGAAGCCAGACTGGCGCGTATTGAGCGTGAAAAACAGGAACGCGCAGCCAAGCATGCCGAGCGTGCCCAGGGGGCGAAAAAAGACGCCGAGAACAAGCCAACTGGCGCAGCCGCCAGCAGCGAGCCCGGCTCCGCCGCAGACGCTGCGAAAAAAGCCGCGATTGCTGCCGCCATTGCCCGCGCCAAGGCGCAAAAAGACGCTGAAGCGCCCAAGAAAACCGAGGCGGTGAGTGCGCATGTGGCGCAAGAAATTGCCGAGGTCGATGCCAGACGCGCAGCCGTCGGTTTGACTGACACCGCCGATGCTGACAAGCAAGCCAAAATCGCCGCGGCGATTGAAAAAGCCAAAGCGGCCAAGGCTAAAGCATTAAACACTGAAGTGACGCCAGCATTACAACCTGAGGCCCAAGTAATTGATGCGGATAAACAGGCAAAAATAGACGCGGCCATTGCCAAAGCCAAGGCGGCAAAAGCTGCTGCGCAAGCAGAAAAAACGGCCAGCGCCGTGGTAGCGCCATCCAAGGTAGAGCCATCTGTGGCAAATGCCGCTGAAGTCCCTGCGACCGCTAAGAATGCCGATGCCGAGAAACAGGCCAAAATTGCCGCCGCGATTGCCAAAGCCAAAGCAGCCAAGGCCGCAGCCGAAGCGGCCAAAGCGGCGGCTGATAATAAGGATTAATGTGAACCGTTCACCCTATATCTCAGACGCACCTTCGGTCAGCGTCATTATGTTCAAGGTGCTGCTGGCGCTGGTGCCAGCCATTGCAGTCTACGTCTGGCAATTTGGCGGTGGTGTGCTGGTCACCCTGTCCCTGGCCACTGCCACAGCCTTGCTGACAGAAGCCATCCTGCTTAAGCTACGTCAACGTCCAGTGCAGCCGTTTTTGCTCGACATGAGCGCAGTGATTACCGCCTGGTTGCTGGCACTGGCCATCCCACCGCTGACACCATGGTGGTTGATAGTGGTCGGCACTGCCTTTGCGATTGTCTTTGCCAAACAACTGTATGGTGGCCTGGGCTACAACCCGTTTAACCCGGCCATGGTCGGCTATGCCGTGCTACTGATTTCGTTTCCGGTGCTGATGACCAAATGGCCTGCGGCACTGAGTCTGGCGCAGCATCCACTGAGTTTTGCCGAGCAATGCCAGTATATTTTCTCTGGCCTGTTACCCAGCGGGGTCGAACTGGATGCCGTGACCTCGGCTACGCCACTGGACTATTTAAAAACGCAATTGCGCCTCAACCATGCGGTGAGTGAGATTACGCAGGCACCGATGTTTGGCAGTTTGGCTGGCGTGGGGAGTCAGAGCGTGGCGCTGGCCTATCTGTTGGGCGGCCTCTATTTGTGGCAGCAACGTATCATCACCTGGCATTTGCCGGTGGCATTTCTGACCACCATGGCCGCGATTGCCGGTGGCTTCTGGCTGTTGAATCCGGCCCACTATGCGCCACCACTGCTACACGTATTTGCCGGAGCAAGTATGCTGGGCGCGTTTTTTATCATTACCGACCCGGTCAGTGGCCCGACCACGCCCAAAGGCAAGTTCTGGTTTGCCGGTGGCGTGGCGGTGCTGACCTATTTGATACGGGTCTATGGCGGTTTCCCGGATGGCGTGGCGTTTGCGGTATTGATTATGAATATTTGCGTGCCGCTGATTGATACCTTTACCCAGCCACGTGTGTTTGGACATCCACGATGAATACCCTGCTCACGCATGCACGCAATACCGCACTGACTTTGTCGGTGTTTGCGCTGGTCTTCACGCTGATGATGACGCTGGTGTATACCGTCACCGAACAGCCTATCGCCGAAAGCGAGGCCGCTGCCCGCATGGCGCTGTTTAAGCAAATCGTGCCCGATAGCTTGTTTGACAACGCACTGATTAACGACACCATCACATTGTCCGCTGATCCGCTACTCGGCAACACGCAGCCAGTGACCGCCAATATCGCCCGACTGCAAGGCAAACCCAGTGCGGTGATTCTTGAAGCGGTGGCCCACGATGGCTATTCCGGGGACATCAAACTGCTGATTGCCGTCAAGGTGGATGGCAGTTTGGCTGGGGTGCGCGTATTGAGTCACAAGGAAACCCCTGGTCTGGGTGACTATATCGATATTGCCAAAGACGGCTGGATACGCCTGTTTGATGGGCTGTCATTACAACAGCCCGCACAGGATCAGTGGCGGGTCAAAAAAGACGGTGGCAGTTTTGATTACCGAGCTGGGGCCACCATTACACCGCGTGCGGTGGTATCTGCGGTGGCACGCGCATTGCAATACGTGCAGCAACACCAACACACCCTGTTTGGCGCACCGGCCTCAGCCAATGGCGCCTGAATTGGAGAACAACCATGCAACAGTTTAAAGACATCAGCTACAACGGGTTGTGGAAACAAAACCCTGGCGTGGTACAACTGCTGGGCTTGTGCCCAACGCTGGCAGTGACCACCAGTGTTGTCAACGGTGTCAGCCTGGGTCTGGCCACCGCCTTGGTGATGGCCTGCGCCAACGGTGCAGTGTCACCCGTGCGCAAATTTGTCCCCGATGAAATTCGCGTACCGGTATTTATTCTGGTGATTGCTGCATTGGTCACCATGATAGACCTGGCTATCCACGGTTTTGCCGAACCGCTACATAAGGTACTGGGTATTTTTATCCCGCTGATTGTGGTGAACTGCATCGTGCTGGCGCGCGTAGAATCATTTGCCGCCAAAAATGAACCTAGCCCTGCCATTTGGGATGGCTTGATGATGGGCTTGGGACTGACACTGGTATTGGCGATTCTCGGAGGCTTGCGCGAACTGGTAGGTAAAGGCACATTGTTTTCTGGCATAGACCTGGCGCTGGGCAGCAGTTTCCAACCTTATGTTTTGCATATAGTCCCCGACTACCATGGCTTTTTACTGGCCATTCTGCCACCCGGCGCTTTTATCGGACTTGGTTGCCTGATTGCGTTGCGTAACTGGCTGGAAACGCGCAATACCATGCAGCATACAGCCGCATCGACTGCTGCCGCCAAACCTGCACATTAATATTTGCCTGACGCCATGAATGCCCAAAAACGGCTGGCCATCTTTGAACGGCTGACCGCCGCCATCCCCAACCCAACCACCGAACTGGAACACAGCTCGACCTTTGAGTTGCTAATTGCCGTGATATTGTCGGCGCAAGCCACCGACAAAGGCGTGAACATTGCCACACGCAAATTATTTGCTGTCGCCAATACCCCGCAGGCGATTCTGGATCTCGGCCTGGAAGGGCTGGAAAGCTATATCAAAACCATAGGCCTGTATCACGCCAAGGCGCAAAACGTCCTCAAGTGTTGCGCGCAATTGCTCACTTTGCATGGCGGCGAAGTGCCAGATACCCGTGCAGCGCTGGAAGCGCTGGCCGGGGTTGGTCGCAAAACCGCCAATGTGATACTCAATACTGCGTTTGGCCAACCCACCATTGCGGTGGATACGCACTTGTTCCGCGTTGGCAACCGCACCAAACTGGCCACTGGCAAAACGGTACTCGAGGTCGAGCAACGGTTTATCAAGACCACGCCCAAACATTACCTCAAAGATGCGCATCACCTGCTGATTTTGCATGGCCGCTATACCTGTACGGCACGCAGCCCGAAATGTGGTGAATGCTGCATTGTCGATTTATGCGAATTTCATGACAAGGTCATCGCCCCCATCGCACCTCCGGGAGAAGCGTAACCATGGCCTTGTTTAACCCCAGCCGCGATGAAGTGCGTCAGTTTTTCTTTGATGTCTGGGCCAAGTTCAAACAGCAACAGACGCTGACCGATCTGGAAAAAATGGCGGCAGGCATTATCCACATGCACCCGGAATACCACGCCATCCTCGACCATCCCGAGCAGTATTTACAGCAAGCCTATTATCCGGAAATGGGCGAAACCAATCCCTTTTTGCATATGAGCTTGCACCTGTCGATACAGGAACAAATCAGTATTAACCAGCCCATAGGCATCACGCAGGCGTATGGCAAACTGTGTACCCGCTATCAGGAGGAACACGCCGCCCAGCACGCGCTGCTGGAATGTTTGGCAGAAACCATCTGGCTGGCACAACGCAATCAAACCGGGCTGGATGCCGCGCATTATTTGCAAATGATAGAACAACGTGCGAATCAGCAGTCTTAGGTAAGCAAGCTACGTCACAATAAGCGCAACTCAATGATGCCGCGATGATAATTGAGGCGTCAGTAACGCGTGGTCAGTGTATTAAGCCAGTCCGGCGTCAGTGCAATTAACTGTGTTTCAAGCTGTTTGTCCAAGCCGGTTAGAATGGAAACACCCAGCAGCAACAGCAAACCACCCAACAGCTTCTTCCCCCATTGGCCAGTACTCATCAAGCGGGTACGCCAGCGGTTGAATTGGCTGCGTGAACTGTAGCCTAGCACGATCAACGGTAATCCGGCGCCCAGACCAAACAATAGCATGCTAATTGCGACCGGTATTACGTGCCCGCCCTGACTGGCCAGGGTCAAGGTAGCGCCCATGACCGGACCCACACAGGGTGTCCAAACCAAACCCAGTAGTAGGCCGAGTATCAATTGGCCAGACAGTTGCTGACTGGTGTATTTGTCCATCAGCGATTGTCCCCACTGGCTCACCCGGCCCAACCCGCTACCAAACCTGGCCTGCCACGCCGAAGACAGCAGTAGTCCGCCAAAAATCAACATCATTATGGCGCCCACAATACGCAGATGTTCCTGTGAAATACCGAGTACAGGCCCAAGACTACCCAGTAATACACCTATCAAAGTAAAAGAAACAGCCAGACCTAACGCAATCATGGCGGGGCCGGCCTTGTGCTGACTCAAGGAGCTGCCCACCACAATCGGGATGAGTGGCAAAACGCAAGGCGATAGTGTAGATAACAAGCCTGCCAACACACTGATGGGGTAAGTACTCAAGTCCATAATTTTGCCGTTACTCTACCGACTTTAAGAGAGTCTCTATGGCAGCCGGGTTGGTCGCCCCCACTGAACGGGTGACTTCTTTACCTTGTTTAAAAGCGACCAGCGTACTTTGTCTACTGATGTTCAATTTGCCGAGGACGGCTTTCTGCGTATCAAAATCCACTTCATAAATCGGCAGTTGCTGATACGGTTTCGATACGCTGAGCTGCTTAAGTATCGGCTTTTGTGCGCGGCAGGTTGAGCACCAAGGGGCATGGGCTGCAATCACCACCGCTTCGCCTGCCTTGAGTTTTTGCTCAAAGGCAACTTGGTCAAAGGACAACACTTCAGCCTGTGCATAACCTGAAAACCATGCGCTGACCAGCAAAGTGAATAATAATTTGTTCATTTGTGACTCCAAAAAGTAACGTTGTCTGACTTGGTCGTGCAAATCACCGGGACCTTACAACCACCCACGGTCTTTCTCATAATCGTGGGTGGCTTAACTGCGCTTATTTAGCGGCACCACTCAGTACCTTGGGATAAAACATGGCTGCCTTGTCGACAAACTGTTGCTTGTCTTTAGTATCCAAAAAAGCTTTACGCGCGTCATCATTACCGAAACATAAGGTGTTGCCTTTGAACACTTCATTGATCGCGC
>CAYYBN010000061.1:0-9535 GCA_964470225.1 uncultured Methylotenera sp.
AAGTGATTGAATTATAACACTTGCACCGTGCAGAAAACGTGCGCTTAGACACGCCTTCTGCCCGCTGGGCGTTAGTTAGCGTCCCAGCGGATGTTCACAAACAGGTTGGCGCCCGGTGTGTTGTAAACAAAACCAGTCGTATTCGGATTGCCTTCGTAGGCCAGTGCATAGTCTTTATCCAGCACATTGTTCAAACGCGTCTGCACTTTCCAGTGACGGTTGAGCTTGTACTCGGCATTCAGGTTAAACAGCGCATAGCCGTCCAGTGCCTGTGTATTGGCAAGGTCGTTGTAGCGCGTCGAACTGGCCAGCATCTCCAGGCCAAAGCGCCAGTCGTTGTAGACATAGCTGAGGTTGGCACGCGCGTTGCGGTTGGCCCGGCGTACCAGCAAGTTGTGTGTGTCATTGGTTCTTGGCGACTGTATATCGACACTGCCCGACAATAGCCAACGGTCAAATTGTTGGCTACCCGCCAGTGTCATGCCTTTAAGCGTGGCCTGGTTGGCGTTAAACGGCACAAAATTGGCATCCAGTGCAATCAGGTTGCGTATCTTGTTTTCGTACACGGTGACACTGAACTGACGTTGGGGGTCCAGATAGCGCAGACTGGCCTCAACGTTCTCGGATTTCTCCGGCACCAGGTTAGGGTTGCTGGTAGGGAAGCCGAACGAGTCCGGGAAATACAAATCGTTGAAACTGGGTGCCTTGAACGCCGTGCCATAGCTGGCGGTTGCGCGCCAACCTTCGGCCAAGGTATACCCATAGCCGATACCACCGGTTAACTGGTTACCAAAACTGGAGTTGTGGTCTTCACGCGCACTCAGTTGCAGGCTGTGTGCTTGCACATTGGCCAGATAGCTGAGGACATAACCCTCGTTGGTTCGACTGGTTTTATTAAACTGGGTGTTGGAGTTGACGCGCTCATCCAGACGGTCATACATCAACGTCAGTGTGCCTACCGGCAAGCGCAGGTCGTTTTGCCAGTTGAACTGGACTTGTGTGGTATCAAAACGGTCAAAACCGGGGGCACCAAACTCGTCATAACTTTTCAGGTTGTCTTTGCTGTAGCCATATTTCACCGTAGACAACCAGCCCTCCGTCCAATGGTTTTTACTAAACAACAAGGCCGCCTGTTGGTTAAGGTAGGCGCGGGAATTGAAATCGGTGACGTTAAAGCGGTTATCAAACGCCGTTTTGCCATCACTGTTTAAAAAGTTAACGCCCAGCTGATGCCCCTGTGCCACATCCTGCGTCAGGTTCAGATGCACAGATGTATTGCGATAGCCATCATTGTCTTTAACCGTGTTTTTGCGGCTGTCAAACGCCGAAAAACCACCAATGTCCTGACTGCCCACGTTCAGCGCATAGCGCGTATCCTGCCAGCGACCACTCAGCCCGGCATTGGCAATTTTGGTGTCATAGCGACCGTAGCCGGCATTGGCATAAAAGGTCGTTTCGTCACTGCCTTTTTTGGTGAAAATTTGAATCACCCCCCCAATGGCATCCTGACCATACAGGCTGGTGGCAGGACCGCGTACAATTTCAATGCGCTCAATCTGGTTGAGCGGAATGTTTTCAAAAGTGGTGGTGCCGGTGGAGGCCGAATGGCTGCGTAAGCCATCAATTAACACCAGCACATGGCTAGAGTTGGTGCCACGTATGAAAATATTCGAGGTTTTACCGGGGCCGCCATTATTACTGACTTCAATGCCCGCCTGTTGTTGCAGCAATTCGACCAGCGTGGTTTGTCCACTGCGTTCTATGGTTTCGGCGGTTATGACAGACACATCG
The DNA here is from genome assembly GCA_964470225.1 of uncultured Methylotenera sp. Lineage (GTDB taxonomy): Bacteria > Pseudomonadota > Gammaproteobacteria > Burkholderiales > Methylophilaceae > Methylophilus. Next base: position 1,792 of record CAYYBN010000061.1, read on the forward strand.
GCAATCACCGACTCTCTGGGTTGTGGCGTGCGCGTGGCGGTGACCACCACTTCTTTCAATTGCAATGCCTCGCTGGCGAGGCCAGGTGCGGAATAAACCAGCCCGACCAGGCTGGCAATCAGTGTTTTTTTCATTGTATATCCCTGATTCAGCATGCGTCCCCGCATGCAAAACTCTTAAAAAGGGAAATACCTGACGTGCAACATCATTCGGGAAAATGTTCAATGAAAAACGAGAGGGCGTATAGACTGCCAGCCGTTCGAATCACCGTCACCCCGCGGTATTTCCATGCGATTGGTTGCGAGGCCGGTCTCCGGGCTGGCAAGTTTTGAGACCTCGCCTTCCCAAGCTTTTGGCTCAGTGGCGGTGTGAGGCTCCACACTTGCTTACCGTTGCGGGGGCAGCACAGGCATAGTGAACCATGTTCACGCACCTGTTTCCCAGTTTCACCTTGACACGCGAATGCATGACAAGACACCTAACAACTGCAACGATTGTAGCGACTACTACAAATTTTACCTAGCAAATATTGTGTGGCTTCGATTTGTAACCGTATCAATCTACTTTGAAAAAACAGGCTTAACTATTGACCATACAAGATTTTTTAAAAGATAATGGGTTATGGATGCCGATTTAAAAAGTCTGGAAACACGGGTGACCGCGCTGATTGCACTGACCTTGCAGTTACAAGGCGACAACGTGCAATTGCGTCAGGAAGTGATGCGGTTAACCCAGGAAGCCAATGCGCTTAAGCTGAATATGGCGCAAGCCACCACCCAGCTAGAACGCTTGTTGGCAGCTTTACCGGTAGAGGTGCTTTAACGCATGGCATCGAAACCGATTGATATTGAAATTTTGGGGCGTGCGTTTAGCGTCACCTGTACCGATGAAGAGCGCGACAGTTTGTTGCAGGCAGTACAGTATCTCGACGGTAAAATGCGAGCGATACGCGATGCCGGTAAAATGGTCAGTGTGGAGCGTATTGCTATTATGGCTGCGCTTAATATTACCCATGAGTTATTGAATACGCGCAGCGATGGCGTGGATGTGGGTGAAGTGAAGCGCCGGTTATCGCATATGCAACAGCAAATAGACGAGGCCATGTCAGGCCAACACAAACTGCTATAAGCGGCAGAACTTCATCAAAATTTCATCGTCAGTGTTGTGGAATGGCGTATGATGTTGCCCTCAACGTATTAAGGCGTTGCCTGAGTCTAATATTCCTTGAACTAGTCTTTGTTATAGGTTTCGGCTCATCAGGTACTGTGTGATCGCACTAAGTTGGGTTGGCTTTTAAGCGACCCTTGGCGTGTGAACCTAAGGTACTTTAGGCTGTTACCACCTGAACTTTTTTGGTTCAGGATGCACGGCTCAGGTAACCCCTTAGTACGTTGTTTCAATTCAACCCTTGATTCAACCAAACGCCATGATGGTGCATTGCTCAATGCTTCAGGCTAGCGCAAGGCGTGATACATCAGGTCGGCCAGACTGACCACTTCCAGACAACTTTCGTCACAAGCTTCCAGCACAACAGGTGGCGCATATCCGGCTTCACTGGCTTGTAACCAGCGTGCGGCGCAGACGCACCAACGGTCACCGGCCTTGAGTCCGGGAAAATTGAATTCGGGGCGTGGGGTGGACAAATCGTTGCCATGCGCCAGCGAAAAAGCCAAAAATTCATCGGTCATTTCGGCGCACACGGTGTGTCGTCCACGGTCTTCAGGATGATGACTGCAACAGCCATCACGTGAAAAACCGGTTAAAGGGTGGGTGCTGCAGGCAATCAAAGGGGTGCCTAATACGTTCTTGGCCATAATGGTTGTTTGAAAACTGACTTCGTTTATCATACTGATATTTTTCCGCAAGCAGAAGGTGTGTGTAGCATGACGCGTTACTGGTTAATGAAATCCGAGCCGGCGGATGTCTCGATTGACGATTTGGCCAGCTTTCCAAATCAAACCGTCGATTGGTATGGCGTGCGCAATTATCAGGCGCGCAATTTTATGCGTGACCAGATGCAGGTGGGTGATGGGGTGCTGTTTTACCATTCCAACTGCGATGCGCCGGGTATCGTCGGTATTTGTCAGGTCAGTAGTTCAGCCTATCCAGACCGTTTTCAGTTTGTGGCTGGCCATAAATACCATGACCCGAAATCCACGCCGGAAAATCCGCGCTGGGTCAATGTCGATGTCAAGCTGGTTAAAAAAACCAGATTGTTGAGTTTGAAACAGATGCGCGACATGTCAGAACTGGCCAATCTGCGCATCCTGCAAAAAGGCAATCGCTTGTCGATTACGCCGGTCGACCCCAAAGAATGGGCAACCATCGTGCACTATCTTGAAGCCGAGACCACCAGCGCCTAAGCAGGCGCGCCACCATCATTAAGGGGACACGCCACATGAGCAGTACATTGTATGGGCCGCAACACCGCGCACAACAAGCTGAATTCGCCACCACCCAACTGGCAGATGCTGTAGAAAGCTTTATTGTGGTCAACGAAATTCCAGCCGAGCATCAGGGCTTCATTGAAAGTCGCGACATGTTCTTTTTAAGCACGGTCGATCATCGTGGTTTCCCGACCTGTTCTTACAAGGGTGGGCATGTCGGATTCGTCAAGGTGGTGGATGCCACCACGCTGGCGTTTCCGCTGTATGACGGCAATGGCATGTTCTTGTCGCTGGGTAACCTGCAAGCCAATCCCAAAGTAGGCATGTTGTTTATCGACTTTGAAACGCCGCATCGGGTGCGCGTGCACGGCACGGCCAGCGTCATGGCCGATGACCCCTTGCTGACACATTACACCGAGGCGCAGCGTATCGTACGCGTGCAATTAGAAGAGATGTTTATCAACTGTCCGCGTTACATCCACCGCTACAGCCGTCAGCAAAGCAGTCCGTATGTGCCGCAATTGCAGTGCGAAACGCCTCTGGCACAATGGAAGCGTATCGCACCTCTGCAACCGGTGCTAGATGCCGACACCCAGGCCAAGGCTGCTGCCCATGGCCTGATTTCGCCTGAGGAGTATGGCGCACTGGTGGCCTCCGGTCAGGGATAGCGCTGCTACACATCGCGCTTGCGCATCGGGAATTTTCCAACCTGTCACACGGTCTGTTTAGTATGTCTGATACTCTCCCAATGCGGCAACGTCGCCGCTTGTGCACCGGGCTGGCAGCATTTTTCGCTGCTGGTGTGGCCGCTTGTCGACCAGTGACACTGCTCAATGCGGTGATTCCTACCCGGCAATTGCAGGTCAGCCGCGACATTGCCTATGGTGACCAGCCCAGACAAGCACTGGATGTGTACCACCCGGTCACACCACCAAGCACACCGCTACCAGTGATGGTGTTTTTTTATGGCGGCAGTTGGGTCTCTGGCAGCAAGCAGGACTATCTGTTTGTGGCTGAGGCACTGGTGAGCCGTGGATACGTGGTGGTTATTGCGGACTATCGGCTCTATCCGCAAGTCAAGTTTCCCGCCTTGATGCAAGACCCGGCACAGGTCCTGCGCTGGGTAATACAGTCCATTGCGACTTATCATGGCGACCCGCGCCACCTGTTTGTCATGGGGCATTCAGCCGGGGCACATTTGGCAACCATGCTGAGCCTCGATCCAGCCTATTTGGCCGAGGTGGGTCTGCAACCAACCTGCATTAGCGGTACCATCGGTCTGGCTGGTCCGTATGATTTTCTGCCGTTGACCACACCTACGCTCAAAGCCATTTTTGCACCGCCTGCCGATGCATGGCGAGGACAGCCCATTCGTTTTGCCCATGCCGGGGCGCCGCCCATGTTGTTAATCACCGGTTTGAAAGATGCCCAGGTCTGGCCCAAAAATAGCCGTAATCTGGCCAAGGCGCTTCAAGACGCAGGCAGTGAGGTTGAATTGTTGACCTATGCCAACTACGACCATGTCGATATGGTGGCCAAACTGGCACGGCCACTGCGTGGCGGCAGCCCACTGCTGGATGACATTGACGGTTGGTGTCAGCGCCATGTCTAGTCAGGCGCTGCATGTGGTCTGGTTCAAGCGTGACCTGCGCATTGAAGACCACTGGCCATTATGGACAGCCTGCCAGTCCGGCCAGGTATTACCTGTATTTTTCTGGAGCCCGCAGGTGTGGCAGGCAGCGGATGCCAGTGCTGCGCAAGCCGGTTTCGTACAGGAATGTTTGCAGTCACTGGCAGCACAGTTACAGGTTTTGGGACTGCAACTACATGTGTACCACCAGTCGCCTTTACGCGTGTTGGAACGCTTGCAGCAACGGTTTGGCATCGCGGCCCTCTACAGCCATGAAGAAACAGGCAATGATGAAACCTATCAGCTCGACCTCGCGGTGCAGGCTTGGTGCCGCCAACAGTCGGTGCCTTGGCATGAGTGGCCACAAAATGGCGTGGTACGCCGCTTGCCGCATCGCAACCGTTGGCAACAGCAATGGGAGCAACGCATGCAGCAGGCGCCAGCGCCTGCCATCACTGTCGCCCGTGGGGTGCAACTGAATCACCATGGATTCAATGCTTTGCCCGTGGTATCAGGTGTGGATAAGGCCGACAGACAACGTGGTGGGCAGGTCGCAGCGCAGCAGATATTCAACGACTTTTTGCACAGACGCGTACGCCGCTACCGCGGTGGTATTTCCAGCCCACTGACCGCCGAGCAAGCTTGCAGTCGTTTGTCCCCGTATCTGGCATGGGGCGTATTCAGCATGCGTGCGGTGGTACAGCAAACCCGGACCTGTCAGGCCAACACGGTCGATGCCGCTCTAAAACGCAGCCTGCATGCGTTTGAAAGTCGCTTGCACTGGCATTGCCATTTTATGCAAAAGCTGGAGTCGGAACCGGCGCTCGAATTTCACAGTTACTATGCTGGTTTTGACCGTTTGCATGCCGGTACTGATGCCACCCGGCTACAGGCCTGGATGAAGGGCGAAACTGGATGGCCATTGGTGGATGCCTGCATGCGCATGTTACAGGCCACCGGCTGGCTGAATTTTCGCATGCGGGCCATGCTGATGAGTACGGCCAGCTACTTGCTGTGGCTGCCATGGCGCGACAGCGGCTTGCATCTGGCGCGTGAGTTTGTCGATTACGAGCCCGGTATCCACTGGCCACAAGTGCAAATGCAATCCGGGACTACCGGCATTAATACCTTGCGCATTTACCACCCGGTCAAGCAGGCCATGGCCCTCGACGCTAACGGTGACTTTGTACGTCGCTGGATACCGGCCTTGCGGCAGTTGCCTGACAGCTGGATATTCGAGCCATGGCAAATGCCAGTGACATTGCAGCGCCGTTATGGCTGCGTCATAAACCAACATTATCCGGCACCAATGGTGGAGATTGTCGAGGCCATGCGTGAAGCCAAGCAACGCTTGTTTGCGGTTAGACAGACCATGCATGCGTATGGATGGACGGCACAAGTGTTAGAAAAGCATGGTTCTCGGCAGTCTAGACACTTTCCCAAGGTAGACCGAGGTACCAAGCAAGCTCCATTACAAACTAACCACACACAACTGTCATTGCCTTTTTAATGCACTTTTTTGGTGCAGATTGTTGCCAATAGGGCCGAAGTTGGTGATTGCTGCAATATCCAAAGAGCGAGACACTGCTTAAGTCTATAACGCTCGCTGCCATGTCTGAGCTTTATGCCCCATAGGTATCGCTCGAAAAACCAGCTAAATCTCCTCTATTTCTGCACAAAACTCCACTGTTGGCTGGCTTGCGCGGCCAAAATTACTACTGACGCTGTCTTTTGCTCGCGATTGATGACTTGTCGTCATCCGGTTGGAATGCCGTTTGCTTAACTCACTACAAACAGAGCATGTGTGCATGCCAAAACCGATCAGGAACATCCAATAAGCGCAAATAATCTGGAGTCTTCTATGGCAAAGGTATTGAGTGGTTTATTTTTATGGTGTCTAAGTGTCGTTGTCTCGGCTGAGCCGACACAGGCGTTGATTCAGTCATTGAATAGTCAGGTTTTACGTATTCAAGTATCACTTGCTAATGGCAGCTATGGCTTGGGTTCTGGCGTGGTGGTAGCCGAAAATCAGGTCGCCACTAACTGCCACGTGATAGCCAATGCCACCAGCGTCAATGCAGTCAGTAACGGTTCTGCTTATGCGGTCACAGGCATCAAGCCCGATTGGCAGCACGATGTGTGCGTCTTGCAAATGGAGGCCTTGCCTATCAAACCGGTAGCGATGCGCTCTAGCCGTGAACTAAAGTATGAGGAGCCTGTGTTCACTATCGGTTATCCAAGTTTTGTGCCTGCACCCGTCAGTACTCAAGGGGTGGTTAAAGGTTTGTTTGCTATGGATGATTCGGTCATTGTGCGTGCGACCAGCACATTTAAACTGGGTGCTAGCGGTGGTGGGTTATTCGATGAGTCCGGAGCTTTAGTGGGCCTTATTACCCTGAAAAGCCCTGGAAAAAATGCCTATTACTACTACATGTCGGTGGATTGGGTGGAGGCCTTGCTGAGTAAAGAGCCTGTGGCAGTAAAAGTTAAAAGTGAAACGGCGTTCTGGGCCAAACCAGCTGACCAATGGCCATTTTTTATGAAAGTGGTGTATCCATTCTTAAATCATGAATGGAAGGACTTACAGCAGATTGCCCAGCAGTGGGTCAAACAAGAGCCTTCCAGTACAGAAGCTTGGTTTTACCTTGCTGCTGCCGAGTATGAAACCCAACAGCGTACTATGGCCGAACAGCATTTACACAAAGTAGTGTCTATGAATAGTCAGCATAGTCAGGCTTTTTACTATCTAGGGCTGATTGCCGAAGCTAATGGCGAGCATGGCCAAGCCATGGCTGAAATGCAGAAACTCACTACACTAGATGCTGAAGCCGCTGAACGCTTGTTGCTGGCAATTAAAGCCTTGCCCTGACATTGGCTTCTGTCCCATTGGCTTCTGTCCCTTGGTTCGGTGAGCTTGCTCGCCGAATCCTTCAAAACATTGGCACTTGAGGATGTTATACCATCCTAATCCCAGACTTACCGCCCCGAACGAAAATGCGAGCAGCGAGGAGTACATCACTGCGCTTTACTGCACGGTTTTGGGATACTATTTATTTTGGCATTGCATCATCGCGGTTATTACAGTTTAATAAGTGGTATGCACTGTGTTCATCATGTACCCGTTATTGATACTCCTGATTTCGCTGCCTTAGTCAATCACGCTACAGTGGCCCAAGCACTCGATGCGCTGGTACCAGCACCGTTTGGGTTTATTGGCATCCGCTTTGAGCCGCAAGGCCCATGCTTGCAGTTTCTTCAACATGCGATACATCTGCACCCACAGCCAGACGCGCGCGCCCTAGCTGTGGCTGATCTGGTGAATGCCTACCTTGTAGACCCGCACACGCCTTTGCCGGAGTTGCCTACTCAGCGCGGTACCGCATTTCAACAGCGTGTCTGGCAAGCCATGCGCACCATTCCACCCGGAGAGACGCGTAGTTATGCCGAACTGGCCATCATGGTGCAGTCGGGGCCACGTGCCGTCGCCAATGCCTGTGGTGCTAACCCGCTGCCACTCTTCAACCCTTGTCACCGCGTGGTCGCCAGTCATGGTTTGGGTGGATTTATGCGCGGACAGGCCGCCGGACTGGCCATCAAGCGCTGGCTGCTGAATCACGAAAATCCGGGCCGTTACTGATGGCAGACGACAGCGGCCTGCTCGACGAGTTTTGCGATGCGCTGTGGCTCGAAGACGGTTTATCGCCCAACACGCTGAGCAGCTACCGCC
>CAYYBN010000062.1:0-1115 GCA_964470225.1 uncultured Methylotenera sp.
ATGATGCTGCCTATCAGCAAGGGTACCCAGCCACCATCGGGTATTTTCAGGATGTTGGCGCCAAAAAATGACAGGTCAACCACCAGAAACAGGCTGACCAGTAAGCCCGTGTGCCATTTGCTCCAGCCCCACAGGTGATGAAACACCACGGCCGCCAGCAGCGTAGTAATGACCATGTCACCTGTGACTGCAATGCCGTATGCAGCGGCCAAGTCACCAGAACTGCCAAACGTCACCACCAGGCCCATCACACCCAGCATCAGGCCCCAGTTGATACGGGGCATGTAGACCTGGCCTTCGGTTTTATCTGAAGTATGCTCAACATGCATGCGTGGGATAAACCCCAGTTGCAACGCCTGTCTGGACACTGAAAATGCACCGGTAATGACGGCTTGCGAGGCAATCACCGTGGACAGTGTGGCCAGAATAATCATTGGATACAGTGCCCAGTCAGGCGCCAGATGATAAAACGGATTTTCGATAGTTTCGGGTTCGGCCAGCACCAGCGCACCTTGGCCAAAATAATTCAGAATTAATGAAGGCAACACAAAGCAAAACCAGGCCAGCCGGATGGGTCTGCGTCCAAAATGGCCCATGTCGGCATACAGCGCCTCTGCACCAGTCACTGCCAGCACCACTGCACCCAAAGCAATAAAGGCAATCCAGGGTTGTGAGGCAAAAAAACCAAAAGCATAAGTGGGGCTCAAGGCGCGCAATATGTGTGGATGATGCATGATGCTGGCAATCCCTAATACTGCCAGTGCACTGAACCACAGCAACATAATTGGCCCAAAAAAGGCACCTACGACGGCAGTCCCTTTGCTTTGTGCCCAAAACAGTACTAGCAATACTAACAGAGTGATGGGGACCACCCAGCTTTCCAGATTTGGCGCTGCCACTTCCAGCCCTTCAACGGCGGATAGTACCGAGATGGCTGGTGTAATCATGCCGTCGGCATAAAACATGCACGCGCCCAAAATACCCAGAAACATAATGCGGCGTCGTAACGCTGGTTGTTCAATGGCATGCCGGCTGGCCAGTGACAGCAACGCCATGATGCCCCCTTCGCCGCGGTTGTCTGCCCGCATAATAAAAGCGACATACTTGAACGACAC